>JACNIV010000279.1 GCA_014382915.1 Candidatus Cloacimonadota bacterium
GAACCATATTTTTTATCAACTTTTTTACTTTACCCACTCATTTATTGAAAGATCCTTACAAAAATGTATATAAGGGTATAAGGGTATGATGTTAAAAAATTTCAAATTTAGAGGAAACTATCTGAATTTCAATGTGGTTCAGCACTTCATAAATGGAGATATGCTCAAGGATGATAACTCACTCCCTGGTTTTCTACCTGTGGAAATGGATTACCATCTTTTAAACGGCGATTCCGGTTCGCTCCGCTTAACGCCCTGCGAAAGCGTTTATCTGTGCATGAACCCTCCTTCCGGCAGGCATAAAATTCTTGAAAACATTCTTTTAGCACGTGATGATTCCGCTGCAAATAAAAGATTAGCAGTCCAAATTCATGACTTCGTAATAGAAAAAAGAAAAGAATTTCAGAAATTGATTTTCGTGGAAAATGCGCCAATCGTGCCATCTTGTACTAAAGAAATGTATGATATCGATCAGATCAGTCATAAGGGGAATAACCTGCTACATCTTATTCAGGAAGGCTACCCTGTCCCTGATTTTTGCATACTTACATCAAAAGCATACTTTCTTTCGCAGGAAGAAAGAAAGGCAAATATTTATAAAGCAATAAAAAATCTAGAGCAGATGTCCTCTCAAAAATTTGGGTCGGAAGATAAACCTTTAATCATCGCCATGCGATCCACGATGCCTTCCTATATTCCCGGTTTGATGCCCACTTTTTTAAATGTGGGTGTAATCGGGAAAAACTTCCCGGCTCTATGTAAAATTTTGGGCGAAATTGTCGCTAAAAAAATCTACTTGAGCAATTTGCGAACAATCGATTTAAATATATCTGGAGGATACGAGACGGAGCAAAGTATCGAAGAGGAATGCATAGATGAACAAATAGAATTTCATTACAATAATATTTCCATTCATGATGAACAGCTTTTACATGATGCCTTTTATCAAGTCTGTTTTTTCCTGAGAAGAGCGTATGAATATTTTGAGGAAAATCAGGATTTACTGCACACATTCATACGCAAAGGAGAAAAATTTCCCTCGGTAATCCTACAAAAAATGGTATGGACAGTGCGTGGCGATGAGTCTTACCCCGGAGTTATACACAGCCGGCATGCCCGAACCGGTTTGGGGATTCAAGTCGAAAGTCTGCCCAATATTTTTGGAGAAGAAATAATGACAGGACTTACCGAAACCAATGATCATGAGTTCTTCGATCGCGAATCAATAAAAGACATATATCCGGCTGTCTATCATTTTGAACCTCTCCTCTTGCAACTCGAAAAAATATTGAAATCTCCTGTAACAGTTGAATTTGCAGCGGAATCTTATGATGACGCATACCTTTTGGCTGTACTGCAACTTAACGCTTCAGAATTGACCGGAAGATCTACTCTTCTTTCAGCAATAGATCTCTACAAACATGGAGTCATTGATGCTAAACGGGTTATAGAATTGATCAAACCATACCATCTTACACAAATATTTTCAGGTAGAATTGACGAGAAGTCTCTCAAAACGTTAAGGTTTTTCTGTAATGGTGTATCAATTTTACCAAGAACCGCTGTTTCGGCAAAAGCATATTTCTCTTCTTCAAAAGCCATCGAAGCCAAAAAACGAGGTGAAAAAGTATGCATATGCAGAGAGAGTTTCGTTCCATCAGACACTTTGGTAATGGCAGAGGTCGATGCAATAGTAAGTTTGACACCGGCTGCAATACATGTCGTTACCGCCTGCCGCAGTTATGGCGTTCCGGCTTTTCTCAACCTGGAAAAGTTTGGAGTAACTCTAAAAGAAAATCACCTTATCAATGAAAATGGAATGTCGATCTCAGAAGGGGACTGGATCACGATTTCCAGCAAAAGACAGAAAATTTTTTGTGGTTGTGCAGACTATACACCGGCTCGCTTTCAGAGATATTTAGGCGGCGAAAAACTGGAGATGAAGACAAAGGAAAAAACTGTATTCGAGAATATGTCAAAGGCATTCAAGGTTTATGATCATCTCATCGAAAATATGCAGGTCGATCACGTTATAAAACTTGATGAATTGATAAAATTAGTGCGAAACAATCTGCAAAAAGATCCTGAAAAAGCAAAAAATTTCATGAACTCCTGGTTTGATTCCAATACAGATATTTACATCGACCAATTATTAGAGAGCGAACTGGGAAGTCACCAGGATCAGCATAAGCTCTACCAGCTTCTTTCACTGGAGAGAAAGATAACACTATTCAAAAAGATCATTCCAGTTTGCAAAAAGAAGAATTTGCAGGGTTACACAGCCGGATCGTTTATGCTCGGAAGGTTTCTTTGCCAGCAGCATCCTGTTGCTTTCTGGAAAGCGTTCTCCAAAGATCTTATCGATATCATGTTGAACGAATATGTACTTTTCGAAAAATATACGAATGTTCTGAATAAAGTTGGTGAACGAGAAGTAAACCGGGCTCGGAAAAAAATACTCAAAGATGGCTTAGGACATATCAGCGTGAAATTGGGCAATGCAATGATTTTTATCACACTGAAACTTTCCGGTAAGGACCTGGAAAAAATTAAAATGTCCAATCCGAAAAATATAGATAACGATACTATCGACTTGATTGAAATGCTCAAAAAACCTTATGGTTATTTCTTTAACTATCGGGCTGAATGGTCTATTTCACGCTTAAGAGAAATTTGTGAAGCCGAGAATTTGCCGATACCCGCAGAGGAAGACAGTTAATACAATATATTTAGCTTTTAGCTTCCTTGGACATCCTTCATGTTCTTGAACTTGTTGACTTCCATGCAGATTTCCCGATTTATAAGA
>JACNIV010000280.1 GCA_014382915.1 Candidatus Cloacimonadota bacterium
TGATGAAGCAGGCTTGCAGGCAATTCCACATGTGGAAGCAGGTTTATTCTGGTTTGATATTATTGCCCAGGTTTCCACGCTGCTGGGTCTGCTGGGAACTATCTTTGGTCTGGTAGCATCCTTCGATGCTCTGGCCAATGCACCCGAAGCTGATAAGAGCCGCCTTCTTACAGAAGGTATTTCCATGGCTATGGGAACCACAGCCTACGGTCTTATGGTTGCTATTCCCACCATGCTTATCAAAGGTGCTCTTCAGGCACGAGCCGATAAAATTATCAATGATATTGACGAGTATAGTGTAAAAACGATAAATCAGATAACCTACGCTATGAAGGATTAGTATTATGGCATACGGTCCATCCAAAAACAGGACGGGATCTCAGCACGAACACCGAGAACCTAATCTTATTCCCATCATGAATCTCTTTATAGTTATCATACCCATGTTGATGACCATTATGGTCTCTGTACATCTGGCGATGATAGAAATAACATTACCTTCTCAGACTACTGGCAGTGGCGGCAACGGTGAAGAAGCAGAAGAACAAATGGAAGAACCACCTAAAATAATAACTCTAGCCCTTTTCCCGGATCGTTTCGAGATCATGGTAGAAGGCGTTAAAGGAGTTACTGAGATTCCACAGTTGAGCCCGGGTCGACATGATTTTGTTACTCTTGATAAGAATATGGCCGAACTTAAAATAGCACACGCAAAACAGGGCACAATAGAAGTACTACCTGATCCTACAGTAAGGTTCGATACTTTACTACGTTCGATCGATGTATGCAAGAGCAACGATTTCCCGAATATCAAGTATCTTACAGCTTTAACCAAATACTACCGAGCAAAATAGGAGCGTGATATGAATCGAGCATCAGTGAAAGTAGATAGATCAGCCGGTAGTTCCGGATTTGCAAAACGCATGCGCGGTAACAAAACAAGGGATCTTAATATTACTTCCCTTATTGATATTCTGACAATTCTACTGGTTTTCATGATCAAGAACATCTCCATGGATGCCAGCCAGAAAAATGCTCCCGAAGGTATGCTACTGCCCACAACGATAACCAAGAATGAGCTGATCGAAAGCGGGAAAGCTGTTTTCGTAAAGATCTACACAGATAAAATCCTCTATGGAGCAGAAAATTTTCCGGTCGGATCGCTGCAGGATTTTATCAGCCGGCAGGATACCAGACAATCTCTTCTCAAGTTATTGCATATGGAAGCAAGATCGATAATGGCCATGAACAGCCAACCATGCCTGTTGATCCAGGCGGATAAGGATCTGCCCTGCAGATATATCACGGAATTCATAAAATTCAGTGCCCAGGCTTCATTTGCCAACATCTATTTTTCTACTATCCACTCCGAAAATAAAGAAGAAGTGCTGGGTATTTAAAAAAGAGGTGGCTATGGTAGAAAAAATATTAAATTTGAAGCTTAAATATAAGGATAAAATCCTTGATATTGCCAGGCAGAAAAGAGATTTCAGCAAATCTTTTATAATCGGAAGTAATAAATTTATCTTCTGGCAGATTCTGGATAAGGCTTTTCCTGACAAGTATTCACTTATCTCCAAAAGCGGCTCCTCCTACAGGCTGAAACTGCGCGAGGGTATGGATATAACGATCAAAAAGGACAATCAGGAACTGACAAAAGATGACCTGCGGAGAGCAAACCTGCTGAAGGGTAATACGCTGACTCTAGATCAATCTACTATTGGGGCAGTAACTTTTGGGGGAGATTGGAAGATAGAGTACAATTTCATAGAACCCTACAGATATGTGGCTACCAGGGAAGAATTGACCGTTGCCAAGCAGTTTGCCAAAGCCAGTCCTCTTTCACCGCAGGAAAAATTTACCAGGATTTTTGTAACCCTGGGTGTGCTGGCTACCTGGATAGGTCTTTATATTGCAGAGAGTAACTATGTGCCTCCCGTGAGATTAGATTTCGCAGAACGTCTGCTAAGGATCGAAGAATATGCTACCCAGGTTGAAGTAGGAGAGGTAGAAGAAGTGGTCGGTCCCACCGAAACCGGACCAAAAAGCCGGGAAGAGATGGAAGAGGAAGTTACCGAGCAGGTCGAACAAGCTCAGGCCATGTCATCTAAGGAATTTGAACAAGAGTTCGGACTTACTCTGGGAGATGGCATAAGCGGTATGCCCGGCGGAGAGGGAGTCGGTGATTTCAGCAATGAACTTCTGGAAGTTACGGAAGTAAGTGAAATCGTTGTTGCCGGTACGGGTCCCGGAACGGGCAGTGGACCGGTAGCCACCAGGGGAGCCAGTGATCTGGATGTAGCCGGAGCCGGAGGATTTGATCTGGAAGGAGTAGGAGACGGACTGGGTGATATTGGTGGTCTGGAAGGTCTCGATCTGGGTGGAACCGGTGGTTTTGAAGAGGTTGACCTGGCCAGTCTGGGCGGTGATGTAGGAAGTTACAACGTTACCAAAGTAGAGAGTAAAGCTCAATTCCAGGCTGTTAAAAAGCGTTTTGCCGGTATCAAGATGGTGAAAGAGGGAACCATCAAGATCGAAGAGATGACTCCTGAAGCAAAAACAGAACTGGCTAATATCGATAATGTGGTGAGCACCTATAAGCCGCAGATCACCAAACTGTTCACCGTGGAATCGATGATAATGGATATGTACGGCACGATCGAATTTTCATTGATCATCAGTGCTTCGGGTAGGGTAGAAGCGGTTGATATGGAAGTGGCTGATGGCAGCTATTTCACAGATAACTTTCTGGGAAAATGCCGTCAGATCATTCTCAACTGGAAAATTAAAGTAAAAGAACCCATTGGTTACAGTTTCCGTATGAAGTTCTATAAATAAAATCATATTAAATAAAAGCCCTCTTTGCTGGAGGGCTTTTTTTATGCTTATGAAATATTACGAAATCGCCTTGCCCATCAGAGTTGAAAAACTTTATGTATACAAAACCGAAGAAGATATCCGACAGGGTTGCCGCGTGCTGGTTTCGTTGCAGAATAGTTTCCATACGGGTATTGTCTGGCAGGAAGCTGCAAAATTGGATGAAAACCTGAAATACAAAGATATCCTGGAGATTATCGATGAAAATCCCAAGATCTCTCATAATCAGCTGCAGTTGGCCCAGTGGCTAAGCAACTATTATCAATGCGGTCTGGGACAGACTCTGGCTGCTATGCTGCCTTCCGGATTCAATGTCCAACTGCAGCAGCAGGTAATAAAGATAGCAGATAAACCTTTCTTGGATTCTGACGGAACACCCGAACTTATCCTGAATCAGTTAAGTAAATTGAACTGGCTCAATATTTCTGATCTGAAAAAGAAACTGAACATCAAAGCAACGGTCTTTAATTCCTGGCTGGAAAAACTGGAAAATCAACATATCATTGCCATAAAGAGAGTTTATGATGCCAGGATAAAAGAGAAGCTGGCAAATTTTATTATCTTGAACCGGGTTAAAGAGATTCTCCAACTAACAGAAAAACAAAAAGCAGCCTGGGAACTGATCAAGCAAAAAGGAACTGAGTTCCCACTCCAGGAAATTGTCGATAAAGTCAGCCGCTCTATTCTGAAAGCACTGGAAAATAAAGGTATTCTGCGTATTGAACCGCGGGAGGTGAGAGAGGAATATTTTATTATTCCCTCTGAGCAAAAACCAAAAAAACTCAAATTGACAGACGAACAAAAAGAGGCTGTGCATAAAATAAACAGCTCTATCCAGAATGATAATTTCCAGACTTTTCTGCTCTATGGCATCACAGGTAGCGGTAAAACCGAAGTCTATATTCGAGTTATCAGAAAGTGTCTGGAAAAAGAGAGAACAGCCCTCATGCTGGTACCTGAGATCTCGCTGACCCCGCAGCTGGTGGAACGCTTTTATAATGCTTTTGGTCAGGATATCGCCATTTTGCATAGTCACCTCAACGAGCGTCAGCGCTGGCAACAGTGGAATAAGATAAACTCAGGGGAAAGCAAAATTGTTATCGGAGCCCGTAGTGCTATTTTTGCTCCCCTGGAAAATATCGGCATCATCATCGTCGATGAGGAACACGAAAATACCTACAAACAGGATAAAACTCCCAGGTACAATGGCCGGGATGTTGCTATTGTTCGTGCCCGTTTGTCGAACGCTGTCGTCATTCTGGGCAGTGCCACTCCCTCTCTGGAGAGCTGGCAGAATGTGGGAAACGGCAAATCTATTCTTCTGCAATTGACCAAACGTCCTTTGACTTACGAACTTCCCTCCGTGCAGATCATCGATCTGAAAAAAGAAGAGGATCCGACCACGCATTTTTCCGCTATACTCAAGGAGAAGATCGAAGAAAAACTGATAGCCGGGGAACAGATCATTCTTTTTCATAACAGAAGAGGACATTCATCTTTTGTGCAGTGTATTTCCTGCGGCAAGCTTTTTCAGTGTCCGCACTGCGAGATCAGTATGAATTTTCACAGCAGCTCGCAGGAGCTTATCTGTCACTATTGCGGTCACAAGATCGATCTTCCTCGCAAATGTCCCGAATGTGGCAGCTTTATGTTCAACTTCGGAGCGCCAGGCACCCAGCAGATAGAGAAACATTTGCATTTGCTATTCCCGTCTGCCCGTATCCTGCGCATGGATTCTGATTCTACCCGCAGGAAAGACAGTTACGATTCCATGTTCGAGCGTATGAAAAAGGGTAATATCGACATTCTGCTTGGTACCCAGATGATCGCTAAGGGATTGGATTTTGCCAACGTTACACTAGTCGGTGTTATCTCAGCCGATATCGGCTTGAATATTCCCGATTTTCGGGCGGCGGAAAGGACCTTTCAACTTCTCACCCAGGTGGCGGGTCGCAGTGGCAGGGGAGAAAAACCGGGTGAGGTTATCATTCAAACTTATAATCCCGAGCATTATGCTATTACCTGCGCTACCCGTCAGGATTTCGTCTCCTTTTCCAGGCAGGAGCTAGAACTCCGGAAGCTTCTAAAATATCCGCCGACTTATCGCCTGGCACGCTTCTTATTTGCTCATAAAAATGAGAAATATCTGCGTACCCAACTGGTGAAAAATGATCACATAATTGAAAGACTGAAAAAACTATTTAAACCTGAAAATCTCTTTGTGTTGGGTCCCGTGCCAGCCCCTTTTGTCAAGCTGCAGAATAACTATCGCTATCATATCATTCTGAAGGCAGATTCAGTGCAGACCCTTTCCAGAAGTGTGAACTATCTGAAAGAGAACCTGAAGCTGGGTAGTACCATCAGGTTGTCTATCGATATCGATCCCTATGGGCTTCTCTGATCGGTATCTCTTTAGAAACAGGGATATAGAATATGAAAATGAATATTCGTTCGTTAGAATTCAAAAACAATAAATTGTTCTTAATAGATCAGAGAGTATTACCACAGCAATATAAAAAATTTATCTGCAGGAATTTTAAAGATGTTGAATTTGCCATTACCGATATGGTGGTAAGAGGAGCTCCCGCCATCGGAGTAACCGCAGCTTACGGAATTGTGCTGGCTGCGATCGAGTTTATCGATCTTCCTCCCAAAGATTTTTTCAAAAAAATGCATCTGGCCTGTGATCTTATCAACAAGTCCCGTCCTACTGCCGTCAACCTGATGTGGGCGATAACCAGAATGAGTAAACTGCTGATAGAAAGCAAGACTCAAAAAGAGATATTAAGTGATTTGAGAAAGGAAGCAAATATAATAGCAGATGAAGATATACAGACAAATAAAAAAATGGGGCAATTGGGAAATTCGCTTATCCCACAGAAGGCTACGATCCTTACTCATTGCAATACAGGCGCTCTGGCAACCGTGAAATACGGCACGGCACTGGGAGTTATCCGTGCTGCTGTTGCATCCGGCAAAGATATTTTCGTCTATGCAGATGAAACCCGCCCCCGTTTGCAGGGCAGCAGACTTACAGCCTGGGAACTGGTTCAGGAAGGCATTCCCGCCAAACTGATAGCAGACAGTGTAGCCGCCACTCTGATCCGCGATGGCAAGATCGACCTGATCCTGGTAGGTGCGGACAGGATTGCCACCAATGGTGATACTGCCAATAAGATCGGCACCTTCATGCTCTCTGTAATGGCCAGGGTTTACCGGATTCCCTTTTATATAGTTGCTCCCACCACCACCATCGATTTTTCCAGGCAAACAGGAACTGAGATTGAGATCGAAGAACGCTCTCCCCGCGAGGTTACTCATATCATGAATGTGCAGATCGCACCTGACAACATCGATATTTATAATCCTGCTTTCGATGTTACACCAAACGAAAATATCACAGCTATTATTACGGAAAAAGGCATTATTGAAAAACCTTTCAAAGAGAATATTCTGAAATTAAAATAAGGAAATTTATATGTTATTTAAAAAAATACGAAATGAGATCGTAGATATGGAAAGAGAGATAGCAGTCTCCGGTTTTAACCTGGGAACCTGGGGGAATATCTCTATTAGAGCAGATGAATATCATATTGCCATTACTCCTTCCGGGGTTGCCTACCGGGCCATGAAAGCGGAAAATATAGTTGTTGTAAATCTGAACGGAAAGACAGTGGAAGGCGACAAAAAACCATCTATCGAACTGCCGTTGCATATTGAAATCTACAGGGCGAAAAAGAGAGTGAAGGCGATCATTCATACTCACAGCGTCCATTGCACAGCCTTTGCCATAGCCAGAAAACCGATTCCGGCAGTGTGTGAAGATATGGTTCAGATCGTGGGTGGCAGAGTGGAAGTTGCCAGCTATTTCCTGCCCGGCTCACAGGAACTGGCGCAGGCAGCAATTGCAACCCTGCAAGATAAAAGTGCCTGCCTGCTGGCCAATCACGGGTTACTTACAGTTGCAGACAGTTTACCAGAAGCATACAAGGTGGCACAGATCGTTGAAAAATCTGCGCAGGCGGTAATTTTAGCCGAAACTTTGGGTGGAGCGGTGGAATTATCTCAAGACGATATCGATTTTATGCGTGATTTCTATCTGCATAAATACGGACAGAAATAAAAGCACGCTACTTTGATAAAAAATTAGAATTCAAACTCTAATCCAAATATCGGCAGTATCCCCCACTGATAGATCGTATCCTCTTCATTCCGAAACTGGTTCTAGTAATAGGTGGCAACATTCTTCTGATTGTAAACGTTCCAGACACTTATATAGAGCACGAGATTCGATCTGTTAAAATGAAAACGCCTGTCAAAGCGGATATTCAGTGAGTGATAATCCGGATAGCGTTCATCATTTATCCTGTTCTCATCGAGAATACCTATGTTCATCTGCTGCGATGCTACCGTATCGAACGGAGTATAAGGAACTCCTCCGGCATAGATCCAGCGCAGACTGAATTCCCATTTATAATTCGGTTTGTATCCGCCTTCGACGCTGAAGATAAAACGATTATCATAAACCCTTTCTTGCCAGTTTTCATCAGAATCTTTATATTGTGATCTGAAATATGTACCACTCATTAGTCCGTAATAATCTTCTGCCAGTTTTTTCTGCAGCATCACCTCGATGCCGCGTGTTTGTGCTTCTCCATTGTCTGTCAGTTGCCCGTGATGGGAAAAATAACCGTAGCGATAGTAGAGTTCATCGATAAGGAACAAATCTGGTTGGGTCGGATCAAGTGGGAAATTTGAATAATCTTTCTGATAAACTTCCAGCGTGAACTTCGTATCTTTTGTAAGAAGGTGTTCCAATCCCAGAATATAGTGGATCGCTTTTGTATCTTTAAGATTTTTATTTTCTTCGTTCTGAGCAAGCAGGATGGAAGGAAGATTTTGATAGAAAATGCCAGTGGAACCATTGAGTTTTGTTTTATCAGCTAACTGATAGGAACACGAAAATCGGGGTGAAATATTTATGTTCTCATTATACGAAAAATAGTCAGCTCTGATGCCTAAAGTGGTAGAAAGATTTCTCATAGGAGTAGAAATATAATTTACAAAAATGCCTGCTTTAAGAGAAGCGATATCATCGTACAAGACGAGCGCAGCTACCGTATCCCCGAAGGCATCGACATATTCTGCATAAAAATTATCGTATGCATCGATAAGATGTTTTGCTTCTATACCGAATTCAAAAGAGTATTTTTCGTGCAAGCGAAAGTAGTTTACATTTCTTAGTTTGAAGCTTTGTTCAAGTGAGTTATTTTCCACGAGAAGTTCTTCTGTACCTGCTTCATAGTTTTCCTGTATGAACTTGCTGGCAGTATAAGAAAACGAAGTATTTGAATAGCCACCTTTTTTCCACAGCATTCTCCAATTGAGACCGAAAGTATTTTCATAAGTATCCTGGTTGCCAAAGTATTGCATCTGGTTTTCCGCGGCAGACTCCTGAGTGGAACTGGAATGATCATCTCCGCAAATTGCCAGAGCGGTTATCTTGTGTTTCAAATTTATTTCATAAACCAGTTTTCCCTGGAGATCACCATAAACTGGTGCAATGTCGGTTCCCAGTTCGAATGTATCAACCAGGAAATCGATATAACTTCTGCGGGCAGAGATCAGATATTTGACCTTTTTCTTGAAAAGAGGTCCTTCCATGATTCCTCCGAAACCGCCAAAATTCAGATCCAGCTGTCCGTCAAATTCAGTGGGGTTGCCTTCCCGAAAAGTCATAGCCATTACCGATGAAAGCCTGTCTCCATAGATGGCAGAAAATCCACCGGAATGAAAAGTTACATCCTGGATGAAATCCACATTCAAAAGACCGATCGGTCCGCCGGAAGAACCCTGGGTGGGGAAGTGGTTGATATTGGGAATTTCGATGTTATCAATAAAGAAAGCATTCTCCACCGGGCTTCCACCACGTACAACAAGATTATTGGACTGGTCATTAATCTTGGCTACGCAGGGCAGACCCATCATTATGCGGCTTACATCTCCACCAGAACCGGGTGCCCGCCGGATCTCCTCGTAGGAAAAATTGATAACACTCGTGGGCTGCTCCTGGGTTTCGGAAAAATATTCCTCGTTCTTTACCGAAATGCCTTCAATAACTATAGGAGAGATTTTCAGTTCGGCATTTAATGCTGTGGAACGGTTCGATTTGACAATGACATCGGTTTTGGAAACAGGCTTGTATCCGATAAATTGAAAATGAACCGTGTAACTTCCTACCGGAATATTCTCGAGGATGAAATGTCCTTTGGCATCTGTCAAAGTTCCCTTTTCCAGCATCGGAATCAATACATTTACTCCAGCCATTGAAGCTTTCGTATCCTTATCCGTTATGGCTCCGAAGATCCTTCCTGCTTTCATCTCTGTGGCAGATAAATTAATATTGATTAATATCAGCATTATGATGCTGATCATAAAAATAGTTCTTTTCCTCATTTTAGTTACTCTTAAATTTATAATAAGAATTATACAAAATTATTTAAACCCCCTTTTATTCCCCCTTCCGAAGGGGGATCAAACGGAAAAAATTCTTAGAACTCCCCTTTATAAGGGGAGATTAAGAGGGGTTATCCGGTCTTTATTTTTCATGTATTTTAAAATACTGGTTTATCAGAAAGTGTATATACTTCTCCCGCTTTTGGGAATCGGTGAAATCCATTTCGGGGAATTTGCTGAACAAGCCCGGCAATATTCCAGGCAAGAAGATAGCAGAAAACATTTGAATTACAATGATCATAATGTCTTCCTCGCTTTTATCGCGGAAAAGTGGTTTGATCTTGCTTCGCAGATCTTCCAGGAAAATCTGGAATTTTTCTACGAAGATTCCATTATAATTGCTTTTAATAAAAGGATCATAAAGGTGTGCCTTGGTGATACCGGGATAAGTAATTGCGCCTTCCAGGGTCGTTTTGAAATAATCCTCTAAAGCACTGGAAATATCCTGATCACCATCAAAATGATCTGCAACATTTACTACGAAAACTTCCTTCAGGGTTTGAGCGAGAGCCAACTTGACCAGGTTATCCTTTGAACCGAAATGATAATTCACTGCCGCCACATTTACCTTTGCCATCTCTGCTATCTGGCGGATGGTTACCGCCTGAACTCCATTTTGTTCAATACAGTTTATGGTTGCTAAAATGATGTTGCCTTTGACCTCTTCGCTGCTCATATTTCCTCCTGAAATTAAAAATATCAAACACTGATTTAAAACACGTGTTTGAATTTCTTGAGTGGTGATTTTTGCGTCAAGAAGTTTCTTCAATCGTGCATTAATATAAACTGAGGAAACAAATTAATAATCATTTGACTTAAACCAAACACTAAAAAAAATAATCCCTATTCATTTAATAGCCTGATGGGTGGGCTGTTAGTGGTTTTTTAACTTGACGGGAAAATCTATAGTAAGGAAGTGATAAACAGAATATTTGGAGGATGTATGGATTATTTCTTAACAGAAGAGCAATTGGAAATAAAGGAAATAGCTCGCAAAGTCGCGGAAGAGAAAATCAAGCCCCTCAGGGCTAAATATGATGAAGGACATGAATTTCCCTGGGAAATCGTGGATGTATTCAAACAGACAGACTTATTTGCAGTGCTGGTTCCCGAAGAATATGGCGGCATCAGCGGCAAGGTGGTTGATGTAACGATCATAACAGAAGAATTCAGCCGCATTTGTGGCGGTATCGGTCTTTCTCTGGGTGGCTCCGGTCTGGGGATGTATCCTATTTTGATCTCCGGTAGTGAAGAACAGAAACAGAAATATTTACCTCTCATTGCCAATGGTGAAAAACTGGCAGCTTTTGCCCTTACAGAAGCCAATGCCGGCTCAGACGCCGGAGGAATTGAAACTACAGCAACTAAAGATGGAGATTTCTTCGTCTTAAATGGCACTAAGCAATGGATTACTAATGGCGGGGAAGCAGATATTTACACAGTATTTGTCCTTACTGATAAATTAAAAGGTGCTCGTGGTGCTTCCTGTTTCATTGTGGAAAAAGGCACGGAAGGATTCTCTTTCGGCAAGAAAGAAGATAAGATGGGTATTCGCGGTTCCATTACCAGGGAATTGATTTTTGATAATTGCCGTGTTCCCAAGGAAAACCTGGTCGGTCGGGAAGGTAATGGTTTTATGATCGCCATGAAAACCCTGGATAAATCACGACCCATGGTTGCTGCCCAGGCTGTGGGAATTGCTCAGGGAGCTTATGAAGAAGCAGCCAGGTATTCCAAGGAAAGACATCAGTTCGGCAGACCGATCTCATCCTTCCAGGCTGTTCAATTCATGCTGGCCGATATGGCAACCCAGATCGAAGCAGCACGTGCCCTGGTGATGGCAACTGCCCGCATGATAGACGCCGGTGAAAAAAGATATGCCAAGGAATCTGCCATGTGCAAGGTCTTTGCTTCCGATATGGCCATGAAAGTTACCACAGATGCTGTTCAGATTCTGGGTGGTTACGGTTATATGAAGGAATATCCGGTAGAAAAAATGATGCGGGATGCCAAGATCACTCAAATTTATGAAGGCACCAACCAGATCCAGCGCTCTGTGATCGCTTCCAACCTGCTCAAGGAATTTTAGTGCCCAAATTGTTGGTACATATTTGCTGTGCGCCGTGTTTTGCGGCGCCTTATTTTCATTTGCAGGAGAAGGGATTCGACATTCATGGCTTCTGGTTTAATCCAAATATCCATCCCTACCAGGAGTATAAAAAACGCCTGGAAACACTGCAGGATTTTGCTGAAAAAGAGAGCATTCCCATAATATATAAAGATAAATATGACCTGGAAGATTTCCTGCGTAAAGCAGTTTTTCGTGAAAGCGAGCGCTGCCGCATGTGCTATTATGACCGGTTGAAATATACGGCTATCGTGGCTAAAAAAGGCAATTTCGATTACTTCACTACTACGTTGTTATATAGCAAATTTCAAAAACATGAGATGATAAAAGAGAGCGGGGAATCACTGGCTAAAGAGTACGGTGTGAAATTCTATTATGAAGATTTCCGTCAGTACTGGAAAGAGGGGATCGAGCTTTCCAAAGCAAGGAAAATGTATCGCCAGCAGTATTGCGGCTGTATTTACAGCGAGAAGGAAAGATACCTCGGGAATCTGGAAAGCAGGCATTAGAACAAAATGAGTAAGTACGGCAAAGTCTTGGCGAAGAAGGAAGAGTCTATTTGATAGAAGTGATTAATAAAATCTTCAGATTCTTCGAGAGAAAGATTGAAAGTCATACTCAGAAAGACGAAGATTTTTCTGTCACTCTGAGGATGAGCTGACAGAGGTAAACAACGAAGAGTCTATTATTGGAATTAGATAATGTGTATAAAGATTAACGGTAAGGTTCAGGTTGCAAACCTGAACCAGCTTTAACTGCCAGTGAGGTTATGATGAAAAATGTACGAACTTTTAGAAAAATGAAACAAGAAAACGAAAAAATAGTCATGGTCACAGCTTATGATTATCCATCCGCAAAATATGCACAGGCCGGAGATGTAGATATGATCCTGGTGGGTGACAGCCTGGGCATGGTGGTGCTGGGCTATGAAGATACCCTGCAGGTTACACTGGAAGATATCATCTATCACACCAAAGCGGTGCGCAGGGGTGCTCCCGATACATTCATCGCAGCCGACATGCCTTTCATGTCCTTTCATTTAAGCCTGGAAGAGACCAAAGAGAACGCTGCCCTGCTCATTGTAGAAGGCGGAGCAAATGCAGTGAAACTGGAAGGTGGAAAACCCAGCCGGCTGGATGCCATCTCGGCCATTGTTGATTGTGAAATACCGGTGATTGCTCATCTGGGATTGACTCCTCAATCGATCAATGCTCTGGGTGGTTATGTGGTCCAGGGGAAGAAACAGATAGATCATCAGCTTATTCTGGAGCAGGCCAGGCAGGTGGAAGAAGCCGGAGCGTTCATGCTGGTTCTGGAAGGAATTCCTGAAAAACTAGGCAAAGAGATCAGCGAAGTTCTTGCCATTCCCACCATTGGTATAGGTGCCGGCAGATTCACTGACGGACAGGTGCTGGTTTATCATGACCTTCTGGGCATGTCGGATATCCAACCTAAATTCGTGAAGATATATGCCAACCTGAAGGATGAGATTGTGCAAAGTATTAAAAAATACAGTACGGATATTAAGAACAAGAAGTTTCCAGAAGAAAAACACATATACAAACCAATAACAAAGTAGTTAAACCGGGGAGATTAAATTTCCCGAAAATTATGTTGACACTGAAATATCAAGGCAATTTAGTGCTTTTCGTAAAAGTTAAATAACCCGGAGGGAAGCATAAGGTATTTGCGCTGATTTATTAATTTCAGAATAAAAGTATAGCGGAGGGTTATTTTGAATCAGTTAAGAATACTCTGGGTGGATGATGAAGTTGAACATCTGAAACCTTTCATAATCTTTCTAACCGAACGCGGTTACAACCTTAAAACAGTTTCCAATGGTGCCGATGCCATCGAATCTGTGCTCAATGAAAAATTCGACCTTGTCCTGCTGGATGAAATGATGCCCGGCCTGGACGGTCTTTCCACGCTGCGTGAGATCAAGAAGATAAACAATGCTTTGCCGGTGGTGATGGTAACCAAAAGCGAAGAAGAAGGGCTGATGGAAGATGCCATTGCCGGGCAGATAGCAGATTACCTGATCAAGCCCATCAATCCAAACCAGATAATCATGGCCATCAAGAAGATATTTCAAGCCGATGAGATCCGTAAAAGTAAGATCGGGGAAGAGTATGCACAATTCTCTGCCGCCTTGAACCAGAAACTCTTTTCCACTCCGGGCTGGGAAGATTGGTCCGACATCTACCAACAGATCTGCCGCTGGGATCTTACACTGGATGAGATAAACGATCCTGCCTTGAGCCAGATGCACTTCCTGGAAAAACTCAATTCCAATTCCGAATTTTCCAATT
>JACNIV010000281.1 GCA_014382915.1 Candidatus Cloacimonadota bacterium
GTTAGCAGGAAAAAGTTACATCGATGTAACTACCGACTACACAAATGTCCACGATGTTACTCTTACGCTGGATTATGAAATCCCCGACAGTACAAATTTTACCTATCTCTGTGTATTTAATTCGGGAAAATGGAAAGCGATCCACTGGTCTGAGATCCAAAATGGGAAAGTCACATTTACAGATATGGGGGTAAACATCGTTTACCTTCCCATGTTCTATGTACACAAAGAATTAGAACCTGCCGGCAAACCTTTTATTCTTATGAAAAATGGTGATCTCCGTTTCCTGGAAGGTGATGGAAATTATGAAGAAACAGAACTGGTCTCGGTAACTAAAAAGATCTTTGATAAGGCAACAGAATTTAAGAAAGTAGTTTCCCTGGATGAAGGTGAAGTTTATGAGTTATTCTACTGGGATGACGAATGGAAATCTCTGGGAAAACAAACAGCTACAACGGAACCGCTTACTTATAGGAATGTTCCCAAAAAACACTTGCTCTGGCTGGTAAAGGAAGGTTCCAAAGAGGAAGAACGTATCTTTATCTATGATAATAATAAACAACGCTGGTGGTAAGAAGAAAATAAATTTCAAGACGATAATTTAGAATGTGTTCCCGGCATCAAGCTTGGGAACATATTTATTTGTAGATTATTTTAGAAATGGAGAAAGCATGGAATTCAATCCTGTTGAGCTAATAAATAAGAAAAAAACCGGAGAGAATTTAACAGAAGATGAATTGAGATTTTTTATAGGTTCCTATTTAAATAACAAGATACCAGAATACCAGATGTCAGCTCTTTTAATGGCGATCTACTTTAAGGGAATGAAGATCGAGGAAATTCAAACTTTAACGCAGATCTATATTGAATCGGGAAAAAGAATTACGTTCCCTGATTACGCAACGGTAGATAAGCACTCCACCGGAGGAGTAGGAGATAAGATCAGCATCGTTCTGGCTCCGATCGTGGCTGCCTGCGGTGGCAAAATTCCGATGATCTCCGGTAGAGGTTTGGGACACACCGGTGGTACACTGGATAAACTCGAGTCCATCCCGGGTTTCAGAACAGATTTTTCTGAAGTTGAATTCAAGAAAATGGTTGATGAGGTAGGGTTTTCCATAATCTGCCAATCGGAAGAGCTTGTTCCAGCCGATAAAAGGATCTACGCCCTGCGTGATGTAACAGGTACTGTTGAAAGCCTTCCCCTGATAACAGCCAGCATCATGAGCAAAAAAATTGCCGAAGGCGCACAAAACCTGGTCATAGATCTGAAAGTGGGAACCGGCGCTTTCATGAAAAACCTGGATAATGCACAAAAATTAGCTGAATTGCTTATAGCCACCGGAGAAAAATTCGGTCAGAGAGTATCGGTTGTATTTTCCAATATGAATTCACCCCTTGGAGATTATATAGGTAATGCCCTGGAAATCAAAGAATGTATCGAATACCTGAAAGGTAAACGATTGCCAGATATACACGAGCTTACTAAAGCTCTGGCTGTGGAAATGCTTTATCTTACCGAAAATGTAGAAAACAGGAAAGAAGCAGCTTCCCTGGTAGAGGAAGTTTTACAAAACGGTAAAGCCCTTGAATGCTTCAGAACATTCATATCTGCCCAAGGTGGTAATCCAAAAGTTTGCGATGATACTACTCTTCTTCCTCAATCAAAATTTGAGATCCCGATTATTGCAAATTCTGCCGGCTGGATAAAATCGATAGATTCACAGAAGATCGGATATGCACTTGTAGAACTGGGAGCTGGACGCAAAGCACTGGATTCGAAACTGGATTATACTACAGGAGCATACCTGCCATTCAAGATCGGTGACCGAATTGAAAAAGGAAAAGAGCTTGGTAAAATATACAGTAATAATTATGAAACAGGAATGAACGTAGCAACATTAATCAATAAGTCTTTTGCATTATCCACTCGGAAATTAGCCGGTCAGAAAGTAATTTTAAAAGTTATCAATTAATCAGGATTTGCAAAGTAGATATAATCCAAAAATCTTGACACATGAAAAAGCAAAAATAGTTTTGTTATTCAAATTATGATTCTGGTTATAATTATTTAATTTATAAGAAGTTAAATAAAAGGAGAAAAGATGCCTGTACCTAAAAGAAAGACATCTAAATCCCGTCGGGATAAAAGGAGAACACACTATAAAGCTACTATGCCAACTGTAGCCACCTGTTCAAATTGCGGCGAACCATGCCGACCACATAATATATGTTCAAACTGCGGTTATTATAATGGAAAAAAAGTGTTGGAAGTTAAGGAATAATTTTAACACTGGATATTGAGATTATAGATGCATATAGCAATTGATGCATTTGGTAGTGATAATGCACCTTTCCCGGAAGTGGAAGGTGCAATTCTTGCAATTAAAGAGGATGTTTGCGACAAAATATATCTTGTCGGAAAAGCAGACATCCTGACAATGGAACTGGATAAGTTCTTTTATGATAAAAGTAAAATAGAAGTGGTTCATGCATCTGAAACAATCTCGATGAATGATGCTCCAGCTACTGTGGTTAAAAAGAAAACGGATTCTTCCTTAGTAAGAGCAGTTCAACTTCACAAAGAAGGAACCGTTGATGCTGTGGTGAGTGCCGGTAATACAGGAGCAGTTATGGCTGCATCTCTTTTTGGATATGGTCGGATTAAGAATATCCTGCGCCCTGCAATTGCCACCACCTTCCCCACCCAAACACATCCCGAGATAATCCTGGATGTGGGAGCTAATGTTGACTGTTCACCAGAAAACCTTGTACAGTTTG
>JACNIV010000282.1 GCA_014382915.1 Candidatus Cloacimonadota bacterium
TACCGCAGTATGTATGCTGGTCAAAGATTATAAAGCTTATATTACCAACTGTGGAGACAGCCGGCTTTATCTTTTTGCAGATGGAAAGCTCTCTCAGGTAACCGAAGATCATTCAGTTGTATGGGAGTACTACAAACAGGGTTACATTACAAAAGATGAAATCATTTTGAGCAGTAGAAAGAACCTGATAACAGAAGCTATTGGGTTGGGACCTTCACCAAAAATTGATTGTTACACGATAGATCTACATGATAAGTTTACCTTTCTGCTCTGTTCGGACGGGCTTACCGACGTTGCCACCGATAGCGAAATTGAAAGTGTACTCCATCAACATCCCGAGCCTAAGCAATGTGTAAAAGCACTCTACAACCTTTCCCAGGCACATCTCACAAGAGATGATGTAACGGTGGTGGTGGTAAGTAAAACATAATAAATAATTTTGTAAGTTCATAGTCTTAGTTCAAAGGTTTCTTATTAATTAATCCAATTATTATGTTTCATTTACGATATTAAATTTGACATTCTGAGCACTATCCTCCAGCTTTGTTAAATATAATTAATGGGAGAAATAAATGGATAATGGAATTATTTTTAACAGCAGAATGTTGGATATCGTTCTGGTTGCGTTGATAGTAGCGCAAGTTCTTAAAGTGTTGTTCGGTTTAATCAGGGAAAGAAAATTGAATTTCCGTTACTTTCTCGATATGGGCAGCATGCCCAGCTCACATACAGCTTCTGTTGTTTCATTAACAACTGCCGTAGGCATCAAAGAGGGATTAAATTCCACTTTTTTCGCTATTAGTATTGTATTTGCTATAGTTGTAATGTACGATGCTACTGGTATACGCCAGGCAGCTGGAAAGCAGGCTGCTTTATTGAACAAGATCGTGGAGAATATCCGCAAGAAAGAAGGTTATTCCCTTATCGAGGAGAATCTGAGAGAGCTTCTGGGTCATACTAAGATGGAAGTCCTTGTGGGAGCATTGATCGGTACAGGCGTTGCCTTCCTGATGAGTTAGAATTTATTTTTCGACTTCTTTTGAGTAGAGCTTTTTGAGGTTTAATAAAATTAAATCTTCTCAATTTCAAAATGCAATATTATAGAAAGATCGTTTTAAGCATACTGCTGTTGTTGCTTGTTCACTCATTGTATTCAGACGATTCAGATCAAAAACCATTTATAAAACAAATTGGGGAAGAATTCCTGATGGGCGTTTTACAGGCAAACTACAGGGAAACACCTATCGATGAGATCTTGCCGGTAAACCAGGTACCAATCGGTAACATCCAACTGCCACCAATTAAAACTCATCCCAGCTTGTTATTCAAACCTGAAAAAATAAATTCTATCCGGGGTCGTCGTTTTCGTGTGCCTTATAGTGAATGGGCAGATAACATCATCGAAGCTACATTGGAGTTGAATTACCCGGCAGATTCACCACTGCTTTTCGAACTGACCAGAAGCAAAATAGCCAAATTAAATGCTTTTGCCTTTTTTCTTACTCAGAATAAAAGTTTCCTGAATGAAGCCATCTGTGCTCTTACTAATATTGGTGAAACCAAACCTCCTGATACTGCTGAAGGAGGAAACCCCGGGATAGGTTGGGGTGATTGGATGCAGGCAGCAGAAGCTTTACAGAATTATGCAGTTGCTTACGACCTGGTCTATTCTGAACTTGGTGAAGATCAGATTATCTTTATCGAGGATCGTTTTGCTGCCAAAACAGATCAGATATATAAGAATTTCACCCGCATACCGGGTAGTTTGAATTCTACTAATCTTGCTATCGGATTCGGGATTCCCAAAAATAATCATATAATCGATATTTCCTGCGGTGTTGCTACTGTTGCCATGGTTTTAGATCATCGGAATTCTGAAAAATGGTTTAAAGCTGCTATAGCTGAATTGCAAAGTGGGTTGGCATTTATCCTGCCGGATGGATCTTACAGAGAAGGAGCTTATTATGCTCGTTTTGTGGCTAGTAGAATGTTTCCCTTTTTCTTCTACCTTAATAATGTTACCAATGAAAATCTTTTTGAACATCCCGTTATTAACCGCCTGAATAGATGGCTCATCGATTTGGAAAAGTCTGATGGCTCCGTTCCTGATTTTGATGACGCATATCCGGAGAAATTGCTTTACCAACCCATCGCTGTTGGACTGTCACCTTTAGGAAAAGAATTACGCTATCTTTTTGAAAATAATATAAACAGATTCAGCAGATTCAATGCAAACTTTGTAGAAGCTTTTTGCGCTTTCGACGATAGAGTGAAACCCAGGAAACCTGCTACAGGTTCGGCTGTCTTTTATCCTGATGGAGGAATTTCTGTTTTTCACGGTAATAACGATATTTACGGACTTTTTCTGGGTGAACCCGGACGTCCATATTTATGCAATCATGAACACATCGAACCAACAGCATTCACACTTTCTGCTTATGGAAAGAACTTTCTTATAGATGTTGGTTACGGACCCAAGGGTATAAACGATCCAAACAGAAACTGGTATACCTCTGCACAGTCACACAATATTCCATTGATCAATGGTCTTGGTCCCGATCAAAATCCGATTTGGGGTGATGATCTCGGTGGTGAAATGCTGGCATATTTCCAGAGCGAACCATTTTCTTCCAGCACTGTAAAAGCTTTCTACAGAGATACTGAAATTACTCGAACTATCTGGTTTGCCGGACGAAAGTATTTCATTGTTATCGATAACTTGAAATCTGAATTCAGAAATCGCTATTCCATTCCCTGGCATGGTCTGGGAAATATCAGGA
>JACNIV010000283.1 GCA_014382915.1 Candidatus Cloacimonadota bacterium
CTGAAAAAGTTTATATTGTATTGGGAGAAAACCTGCAAGCTGTGACGAAAGAGGTGGTCGCTTCAAATCTTGATCCTGAGAAGATCAACTTCATATACAACCAGAATCATGAACAGGGGATGTTTTCATCAATTCTGAAGGGTTTTGGCGCAATTACTGGGAAATACCCGGTTCTATTGCAAATGGTGGATCAACCATTCCTGCCTGTTTCACTATACCGGCAATTGGTTGAGAGCTTAGACGAGGATCATTTTATCTTTCAACCTTATGTGTTAAAGAATGGGAAAAAATTTGCCGGACATCCGATTCTGTTTTCTATAGAGTTCAAAGATCTTCTTCTTGCCAATTCCGATAAATCTACACTGCGTGATGTTATTCATCAGGTCTCCGAGAAAAGAAAATTCATCCTGGTAGAAGATGAAAAAATAATGCATAATATAAATACAAAAGATGAATTTAATAGAATTGTTAATGAAGGATAAATTTATGGAAATACCGGTATTTGAAGTTCTAAAAAAAGCTGTGGAAAACCAGCAGAAAGGAATTGCTTTTGTAATGGCAACGGTTGTGGAGGGAGTGGAGAAAACTCCCGGTAGAACGGGCTTCAAAATTCTTTCTTATGAAGATGGCACCTCTCAGGGAACGGTTGGCGGAGGTAAGCTGGAACTCCTTGTCCTGGATAAATGCAAGGAGATTCACAAGACAAAACAACACGCCATGCTTGAATTTGAACTGACGGAAACATCACAGGGGATAGGAATGGTGTGTGGGGGTGTAGCCAAAGTGTATTTTGAATATTATCCGCCTACAAAAAAAGCTTATATTTTTGGTGCTGGTCATCTTTGTCGCAGCCTGGTGCCAATTTTGAATTCGATAGGTTTTTACTGCGTTGTGATAGATAACCGTGAAGATTTTGCTAATAAAGAAAGAATTCCCACTGCTAAAGAAGTTCTGGCAGTAGATTATATGCAATATCTAAAAACATTTTCACCTAAAGTCAATGATGCGGTGATTATTTTTTCACACGGTCATAAGTATGACTACGATATTTTGGAGAACCTGTGCAGTAAAAATATTAATGTAAAATATCTTGGTATGATAGGTTCGAAAATAAAGGTGGCAGAAGCTGTAACAAAAATACAACAGAAGAAATTTAAAGGTTCTCTTATAGATAACATCTATGCACCTATAGGATTAAACATTGGAAAAACTACCACTCAGGAAATTGCCATCGCTATAACTGCAGAAATATTAGCAGTTTTCAACGGAGTAAAAAATATACATTCTTACAGAGATAAATAATAAATTTGAAGACCTGGTTTTCAAATTTGTTGACATTATATTAATAAATTCATTTTTTAAAAATGGATTTCTTCAAACGATTAAATCTTGGAGAGGTTAATGAGATATTGGATTTGTTTTTTCCGGAATAAGAACCGACGAATTGAGATCAGGTTGATCAAAAGCCTGGTACGGGAGTAATAAAATGAATTTTATTGAACAATTACTGCAACAGATTCCTTACCTTAATTCCCCGATCATGATCAAATTGATAAAATCGGTTATTATCATTACAATCCTCTGGTTGCTGAAACTGGTGATAAACAGATTCATCCTGAGAAAGATAACCGATATGAAATCCCGCTATCAATGGAGAAAGATAATAAGCATTGCTGTTGCTGTATTTGGTATAATTATTGTGGGCAGGCTGTGGTATGAGGGTGTACAATCTATTGCTACTTACCTGGGATTGCTCTCTGCCGGTATTGCAATTGCACTCAAAGATTTAATAGCTAATTTCGCAGGCTGGATCTATATAATTTCCCGCAAACCATTCGAAGCGGGAGACAGAATACAGATTGGTAATCTGGCTGGTGATGTTATAGACCTGAGTTTGTTTGAATTTTCTTTACTGGAAATAGGGAACTGGGTAGATGCAGACCAGAGCACCGGCAGGATAATTCATATTCCTAACGGGAAAATATTCACACTTGATCTGGCTAACTACGATAAAGGATTCAAATATATCTGGAACGAAATACGCGTAGTTATTACCTTTGAAAGTAACTGGCAGAAAGCAAAAAAGATACTTCTTATAATTGCCAATAACAAAAGTGAGAATATCACAACACCAGTGGAAAGACAAATAAAAAGAGCAGCCCGAAAATTTCTGATCTACTATAAACACCTTACTCCCATTGTTTATACCGATGTGAAAAACCACGGAATTCAACTTACCATACGCCACCTTTGTGAAACCAGGAAAAGAAGAGGTTATACCGAAGCTATCTGGGAAGATATTTTAAAGGAATTTGCTAAACAGAAAGACATTGAACTTGCTTATCCCACTACCAGGTTCTATTCAACAGATAAAGTGAAATAATATCAGTATTTTGTAAATTCTGTTTTTTTATATTATTTTTCTTAAGTTAATTACAAAAATTGCACCCTTAGGCTTATTATCTTCTATAGTGATATTTCCACCATATCCTTCGATAGTCTGTTTTACTATATATAATCCGATACCGGTATTTCCTTTTTTGCCATGTACAAAACCTTCATCAAATATCTTATCCTTAATCTCGTTTGGAATGCCTATACCAAAATCTTTGAACCTGATCTCACAAAAATGTTCATTAGCAGATATTGACACATCTATCTTTTTTGAACCGCCATGTTTGATAGCATTATTAATAAGATTTTCAAATACCGAATATAAAGCTTCATCTGCGAAGGCAGTACCCGAACCTTCAATATGGATATTAATATCCGGGAAATC
>JACNIV010000284.1 GCA_014382915.1 Candidatus Cloacimonadota bacterium
TTTCTTTTAAAATAGATCAATTACAATTACATATCAAAGCCCCGTTTTGGCGGGGCTTTTTTTTGGTTGCATAAACGTACAAATTCAAAATTCTTGACAGAGCACTTGAATACTTATATTTATAATTTTATGAATTAAGTTGTAAAAAAGGAAGATAGCATTGGAGAAGAAACGGGTTCTGATAGTTGAAGATGAGATGATAGTTGCGCAGGATATTCGGCATGCAGTAGAAGCTTGTGGATATACTGTAGTTGCTGTTGTTCATTCAGGAGAAGAAGCAATTGAATGGGCTGCCAAATCTCATCCCGATCTTGTTTTAATGGATATCATGCTGGAAAAAGATATGGATGGTCTGGAAGCTGCAGAGAAAATACACAGCAGTTTAGATATTCCGATTGTTTTTCTAACTGCTTATGCAAATGATCAGACACTGCAAAGTGCAAAAATGTCTGAACCTTTCGGATATCTGATAAAACCATTTATTGAACGGGAATTAAAAGCAACAATGGAGATGGCATTCTATAAACATGAAATCGAACAGGAACTACGAAAAAGTAAGGAAAAATATAAGAACATATTTGAGAATATACAGGATGTTTATTTTGAAGTAGATATGAATGGAAATATACTTGAAATGAGCCCTTCCATAAAATCCATTACGGAACATGAAAGAGAGGATCTGATTGGAAAATCTATTTATGATCTGTTTACGGATAAAAAAAAATGGCAGGAATTTTATGGTATTCTGCTTAAGAAAAATAAAGTATATGATTTCGAAATAAACTTAAAAGATAAAAACGGAAAAGATATTATCGGTTCCATTACCTCCAGGTTATTAAAAGATGACAAATCTTCCAGAATAGTTGCATCCCTCAGGAATATTACCGAGCATAAAAAAATGGAAAAACATTTACTGAGAGCTGAAAGATTGGCAGGAGTGGGACAATTAGCTGCCGGTATCGCTCATGAGATCAGGAACCCGCTGGGTAACATCAGCTCCTCGATACAATTCTGCCTGAGCAAATACGATCCCCCCCAGCAGATCAAGCAGTTTCTCGAGATCATTCAGCGAAATTCAGATAATGCAAATAATATTATCAAGGGATTATTAGATTTTGCTACTCCACGGGAGATCAAACTGGAAAAGCATTCCATTACCAAAGTACTCAACAATGCCATCGGGTTAGTAAAAAACCGTTGTGAAAAAGATGGTGTGCAAATAGTAAAAGATTTCACTTCAGATTTACCACAAATAATGTTTGATGAAAAGTGGTTGGAACAATCATTTCTTAATCTTATTTTAAATGCAAAAGAAGCAATGCCTGGTGGTGGTACACTCACAATAAAAACCTATAACAAAGAAAAGGAAATTGTAGTAGTTTTTTCCGATACAGGCATTGGTATCAAACAAGAGAATCTGAAGAAAGTCTTTGAACCGTTCTTTACAACAAAAGATGAAGGAACAGGTCTGGGACTTTCCCTTGTATATCAGATCATAAATGCTCACAATGGAAAAATTGATATTGAAAGCACAGAAGGTAAAGGAACAGACAGTTCATTGAATAAACCTGTATAAAGAAACGAAAAGGAATGATTATGGAATCTATCATGATAGTTGAAGACAATAAGGATATGCAATTCCTGCTTTCTAATATTCTAAGGGAAGAAGGATATAAAATAATATCTGTTGGTAATGGTGCACGTGCTATTCAGGAAAGTAAAAAGAAAGAACCCGATCTTGTACTGCTCGATATGAAATTACCAGGTATGCATGGTATGGAAGTTTTCGAAGAGTTGCGTAAGATAAATAAAGAAATTTTAGTGATCATGATCACCGCTTTCGGTGACGTGAAAGATGCTGTAAGAGCTATGAAATTAGGGGCTTATGATTACATTACAAAACCTTTCGATAATGAAGATCTTATTTTGACCATTAAAAAAGCTCTGAAAACCCATTCTTTGAGTATGGAAGTGGAAAAACTGAAAAACCAGTTGCGGACAGACCGTATCATTATTAATGAATTAGGACAAAGTCCGACCATAGTAAAAGTTTTAAAACAGATCGATCTAATAGCACCTACCAATATGAGCGTTATAATTCAGGGGAAAAGTGGTACCGGAAAGGAAGTTGTGGCAAACATTATTCATCAGCGAAGTGACCGTAAGGAAAAGCCTTTTATAGCTGTGGATTGCGGAGCTATTCCGGAAACACTTGTGGAGAGTGAGTTATTCGGTTATGAAAAAGGGGCATTTACCGGGGCGAATAGTACAAAAAAGGGGAAATTCGAAGAGGCAAATGGAGGCACACTTCTTCTGGATGAAATAACAAATCTCCCCCTGGAAGGACAGGCAAAATTACTACGTACTCTGGAAGAAAGAAAAATATATCATATCGGTGGCAAGAAACCAATTAATATTGATGTTCGGATAATAACTACTTCCAATCTTGTCTTTGCAGAAGAGATAGCTAATGGTAATTTCAGAGAGGATCTATTTCACAGGCTAAATGAATTTGAGATTGATCTACCGCTTTTAAAAGAGCGTAAAGAAGATATTCCAATTCTCGCTCGTGAGTTTCTGAAAGAAGCAAATGATGAACTGGGAAAAAGCATCAAGGACTTTTCTGTAGATGCAATGAAACTTCTGCTGGAATATTCCTGGCCTGGAAATATCAGAGAATTGAAACATAAAATTCGCAGGGGAACTCTGCTCTCTGAATCTGAATATATTACACCTGTCGATATCTCAATGAGAGAA
>JACNIV010000285.1 GCA_014382915.1 Candidatus Cloacimonadota bacterium
AGGAACGTTTTTAAATTTGGGATAGGTTTTCCTCATTACCTGCATTCCGAAAGTACATTCGATTCAAATAATCCATGCCTGGAAATTCCCAGGATATTCACAGATTCTACTTTGTAGTTATCGAGAACAAAACTTGTTTCTTTTGATATAACACAGGTAATTATCGATGAATTGCTACTATCAGTTGCGTCTGTTAACGGTTTGTTAACCTTTAATTTCTCTAGTTCCAATTTTGCCGATATTCCCTATAATAAAGAATTATTTTCTTATATTCTTGACGAAATAAAGCCCAAGAATGTGTTTGCAACAACATTTATGGAAATTGCAGAATGGTGGAAAAAACGTGAAAGCGTTGAAATTACAGAAACGGAAAACGGTGTGTCAGTGTATTTTCCTGATAAAATTGAAAAGTTTTCCCTTTCGCTTAAGGGTAAATATGAGATGACTAAAACTGTGGATGTCGATTCAAAAATAGAGGGTTCGATGCTTGTGTTTACCAATGTTCTACCAAATACAAGAGTAAATATTATACTTAGGAAAATGAAGAAAAAAAAGAATCCTGAAGGACTTGTTTCTTGAAAAATCTATTGCTGTTCGCTTATTTCTATCCTCCTTTGGGAGGACCGGGTGTTCAGCGTCCTGTTAAACTTATCAAATATTTGGATCGGAATAACTGGAAAACCGACGTGATTACTGTAAAGGATATTATGTTCCATTCCAGCGATGATCAGCTTGCTTCGGAAGATATGACAGAAAAAGTAATTAGAACCGGGTCACTCGATCCGATGTCATTTCTGGGGAAGATAAAAAAAAGATCTGATAGATCAAAAATATATTTTGATACTCCAGAGAAGTACAAAAAAATCATCAGGAGCCTTTTCCCGATAGATGATAAAATAGGCTGGTTACCTTATGCAATAAAAGCAGGTCGACAACAGCTGAAAACAAAAAGATATGATGCCATTATGGCTACAATAGGTCCGTATACCAGCGGATTAGCTGCCTACAAATTAAGCCGGCAATACAGAATTCCACTGATTATAGATTACAGGGATCATTGGACAATGAATCCTTATTTACCATTTATTACACCCTTTCACAGAAAGTTTTCAGAACATTGGGAAAAAAGAATTTTAGAACATTCATCAGTTATTACTACGGTAAGCAGAACCATGAAATCTGATTTGCTGCAAAAGTTTGGTTCTCAGCTTTCTTCAAAGATCAAGGTGATGTATAACGGCTGGGATGAAGAGGATTTCAGCGATGTTCCTGTAAGAGAAAAGACAAAAAAAATAATTATCCGATATATTGGAAATTTCTACGGACACCAAACTCCAAAGTATTTTATTGAAGCATTAAAGAATCTTAAAAAGAAAAATAAATTGCCTGAAGATATTCAAATTGAATTTATTGGAAATTATCATAGTGAAGTAAAGAATATTTTCGATAAATCATCAATTGCAAATTGTATAAATATCACACCTCAAGTAAATCATAAGCAAGCGATACATTCTTTAATGATATGTGATGGTCTTCTATTATTTATAGCAACCCACAAAGGTAAAGGTGTTCTTACCGGTAAGTTGTTTGAATACCTGCGAAGCGGCAAAGAGATATTGGCTATGATACCTCCTGATGGGGAAGCGGCTAAAATCTTGAAAAAAAATAATTACCAGTTCATTACAGCTATGGAAAATGCAAAAAACATGGAAGAACAATTTATTGATTTTTATAGAACTATAAAAAAAAGTAAAAATATCGAATTTAAAATTCCTGCGGAATATAATCGTCAAAATCAAACCAGAAATTTTATTTCTTTTGTGGAAGGTCGAATTTGAGAAAGATCAAGCTTCTCCATATTCAGCTTTTGCCTTTGCTCTCTGGTGCGCAGAATATGATGCTGAATTTGCTTAAAGGTTTGGATAAAAATAAATACGAAATCTATGTGTTATCTAAACCGGGTGGACCTTTAGTTGAGGAAGTAAAAAAAAATAACTTTCATTATATTCCTATAAATTCTTTGCGACGGAATTTATCTTTTTGGGATGTTATTGCTTTTATTATTATGATCAGGATTTTCAGGAAGTACAGGTTTGATATTATTCATACTCATTCATCTAAAACAGGTTTTTTAGGCAGAATTGCAGGTCATTTTGCCAGAGTACCAAAAATAATACATACTGTGCATGGCTTTCCATTTCATCAATTCCAACCTCGATATGTGAGAAAATTCTATCAGGCAATGGAACGCTTAGCTTCACGTTTTTGCGATTATGTTGTTTTTGTAAATAACAGCGAACGAGAACTGGCAATAGCAAAGAAAATTGTCTCTTTAAATAAAGCTCTAACTATTTATAATGGCATAGAACCTCCAGATATTAATATACTAAAATCATCTATGAAGACGGATAATTTTGTAATTGGAAGCGTACTTCGATTCTGTAAGCAGAAGAATGTTATAAATACAGTAAAAGCTGCAATAACAGTCTGCCGGGTAAATAGTAAAATTAACTTTGTTTTTATTGGAGATGGTGAAGAGTTAAATGAATGTATCAAAATAGTAGATGATGTAAAGATGGCTGAGAGAATACAATTTCCAGGCTGGCAAACCAATATATTTGAATGGCTTATTGGCTTTGACGTTTTTCTACTTTTTTCTAAATGGGAGTGATTACCTATCTCGATTTTGGAGGCAATGTCAGTTGGATTACCGATAGTAGCTT
>JACNIV010000286.1 GCA_014382915.1 Candidatus Cloacimonadota bacterium
GTACCTGATCAGCAGATACTGGTTGCTTTGCAATTAGCTGCGCTGCGGGGTGTGGATGTAAGAATTCTGATCCCCGAAAAGACAGATAATATCCTGGTTAATTATTCCTCGTATTCATTTCTGGAAGATGTAATGCAGGCAGGAATTAAAGTGTACAGCTATCAGAAAGGTTTTTTGCATCAGAAGGTAATACTGGTAGATGATGGATTTGCCGCCGTTGGTACTGCCAACCTGGATAACCGCTCTTTCAGAATTAATTTTGAAATTATGATGTGCTTCACAAGCAGGGAATTTACCACCCAAACCCATGAAATGCTGAAAAATGACCTGCAGAATTCTAAACTGATAACTATGGAAGACATTAAAAAGAAACCATTCTGGTTTAAAATTACAGCCCGTATCTCGCGGCTGATGGCACCGTTGCAATAATTGACACAAGGATAAAGATCAGCTTAGAATCCTTTCAGTCTTCGTCCCGAAAATTTTCGGGACTACGCCTAGACAAGTACTACTCCTTTTTAGCAAAAGGGAATCAGCCCAAGGTTTACAAGCATGAGAATCCGTAGAGAAACTTAACGTTAAAAATCTTCGTCTTTCTGAGTATGACCTTCAAGCTTTCCCTCGAAGAATCTGAAGATTTTTAGCTCAATGGTGACACTGTAGTAAACGTTTGAAACCGTTTATGATACTGTTGTTCTTTTAATCCCACGAATTAATTCGTGGGTTTCCGGGAGTGTTAAATAATTTTTCTTTGACAGAAATAATTCAAAAAACCAGTTTCGGTTTTAGGATCAGCAAGGCAAAAAAAAATAGGTTATTAAAGTGATATGAAATTGAAGAAGATGAAAAAAGTTAACTATGAACTCCGTTAGATTTTGATTTATCTAGCAGGGTGAAACTGTAGAAAAATAAACTATGTTATCTTTAAAAAAAATATCAAATTTTAGGACATTATTCAGGTTCTTATTAATTAACCTCATTCTGGCAATTATTCTGAACTATCTCTATATTATTATCTCTACAGGATTTCACGAATTCCTGGGTGTTATTTTCATTCATAATGCTTTAATTTCAAATACTATCCAGATCTATCTGATTGTATCCATTCCCCTATTTCTAATATTTCTATTTGTTTCTGATTATAAAATATTTCTTATCTATTCCGCTCTTTACATTTCAGCAATTCATGTTATCAATATCACTGATATAATCATCTACAGGATCTTCCGGATGCACATAAACAGTATGATATTAATTCTCCTTTTTACAGAAGGTGCTGAAGAAAATTTTTCTTTAGGTACAAATACATATATCACATCCTTTTTTATTATCAGCAGCATAATTGCACTCGAATTCCTATTATTCAGGAAATTATATGTAAAATTCAGAACAAAACCAATAACTAGAAAAGCCATCTATTTTACGATCATCCTGTGTGTTACAATTGTTCTTTCAGATAAACTCACCTATGCAGTTGGAGACCTTTATAATAAAAGGGAAGTAACAAGACATCAAAAGGTCTTCCCATTATACCAACCCCTCACAATCAAACGTTTTATGCGTAAAAAATTCGGGTTTAAAATTGACAGAGAAGAGACCATTAAATTGGATAAAAAATATACAAGTTTGAATTATCCAAAAGCTGAGTTGGAACATATACAACAGAAAGAATACCCGAACATCATCTGGATACTGATAGATGCCTGGCGTTTTGATATGTTCACACAAGAATTGACACCAAATATTAAGAAATTCTCAAATAAATCAATGGTTTTCACAAATCATTACAGCGGCGGAAATGCATCAAGATTCGGTGTTTTCTCGCTGTTTTATGGTATCTATGGATATTACTGGCATCACTTTCTGGGTGAAAGACGAAGTCCTGTGTTCATAGATGAACTGGTAAATCTGGGCTATGATTTTAAGATCATTTCCAGTAAAAAATTAACAAATCCTGAATTCCGCAAAACAGCTTTTATAAGAATCCCCGACTATATTGTTGATACATTGCCAGGGAAAAATGCAGAAGAGCGAGACCCGGTTCTAACCCAGACATTTCTCAACTGGCTGGATGAAAGAAACACATCTAAACCTTTCTTCGCTTTCCTGTTCTATCATGGACCGCACGGACCATACAGCTATCCTGACGAATTTGAAATTTATACTCCTTCCAACAAAGATCCAAACTTCATTATGGTTCGCAAAAAAGATGTTATCCCGCTTCTAAATAGTTATAAAAACTCCATTTTCTTTAATGATTTTGAAGTGGGTAATGTACTCGATGCTCTGGAAGAAAAGGATTTATTGGAAAATACTATTATCGTTATTACCAGTGACCATGGAGAGGAGTTCTATGAGACCGGTTACTGGGGACATACCAGCGCATTCTCAAAGTTTCAGATAAAAGTACCCTTTATTCTCTATATTCCCGATGAACAACACAGAATAATTCCATATTTTACCAATCATATCGATGTTGTACCAACAATGTTTGAACTGCTCGGATATACATCTCCCCCACATATATACTCCCAGGGACGATCCGTTTTAGATGAAGATGGTCACGATTTTGTTGTTTCCTGCGGGTGGGATGATTGTGCTATCATCGATAGAGAAAATTTCCTTTCATTTTCCTTTGAATCATATAACCTGGCGTCTGTTGAGGTGCGTGATACAAGCTATCAGTTCATAGAGAATGATAAAGAGATACTGAAATCCAAAAA
>JACNIV010000287.1 GCA_014382915.1 Candidatus Cloacimonadota bacterium
CAGCCTATTCACAGAAGCAGCGCCGGTTTTGTTAACAAAAGCCACTTCCAGATTGAGATATGAGTTCTCACCGGAAATATGTTGTGTAATACCGTTCTGAGCAAAACGGGTTAAGAGTTTATCGGTAGAATTCATACTGAATGTATAATCGTCTGCCTGGCAGTTCTTACGAATATATACTGCTGCTTTTTGCATTTGCTCTTTGGTTATCATTGTGAACCTCCTACACGGATTTTATGAAAGCGAGTCGTAGCTCCGCCATGCGTCATACGACCGCGTTGATTGGGTTGACCCTTACCGCAATTTGTTACACCGAACGTCTGGAAGAAACGGTCATCACAAATGGCGTCCACACTGTTCCAAAATTCGGGGTTGTTGGATTTATATAATATTTTTTTCAGAGGTCGAACTTTCTTCCCATTCTTTATTTCCCAGAACATATCACCACCGAATTGGAAGTTCACACGGTGCTGATCAATGGAAAATGAACCCCGTCCTTCGATGTAAATCCCAGCTTTTGTATCGGCTATCAGTTCCTGGGGAGTAAGTTTTTCCTGGCCCGGTTGCAGGTAGAGATTTGGAATTCGATTAATGGGAAAATCATAATAATGTGTTGCACGGTTGCAACCCCGGCTCATCTCCAGCCCGATAACAGGAGCTGTGGCACGGGTGCTTCCATATTCGTTCAGGATACCGTCTTTCACTATATACCACTTCTGGTTGGGAACGCCGTCATCATCGTAACCGGCGTTGGCTAAACCGCCTTCCAGAAGATTATCAGCCACAAAGTTCACGTTCTTGGCACCATATTGGAAGTTTCCCAACTTTTCGGGTGTAGCAAAGGAGATACCGGCATAATCTGCTTCCCAACCCAGCACACGATCCAGTTCTGTGGGATGTCCGATAGATTCATGCATGGTGAGCGCCAGATGGTTAGGATCAAGAATAAGATCGCGGCGCTTCTCCGCACCCAGAGAATCGGCATGGACCTTGATGATAGCTTCTTCGGCTATTTGAACTGCTTTATCGGTAAGATTCAAACTGCGAACCCATTCCCAGCCTTTAGCCTGACCACCGTGACTGAAAGTTCGGCTCTGGCTGTCACCTTTCGCAATAGCAGTAGCTGTGAATGTAGGATCGATATAAACTGTCGTAATATCCAGTCTGGAACCAAGTGTAGAAGCAAAAAGTTTCTCATCTTTACGGCATTCCAGCAAGAACATTGCCTGTTTGATCTCGGCATAGTTGAGCAGGGTTTTGTTTACTTCCATCATTAATTCTACTTTTTCGGAAAGCGGTACACCAAAGGGATCGATTTTAAATGGTGTGCGGTAAGTATCGATATAACCACGTTCATGAGCTAGTCTTAATCCATTGCCATGCCGGATACGGGCAGATTGATTGGCAATGAAAAATGCTTTATTTACCGTCTCATTCACAGCACCCGCAGTAAAGATATTGTTGTGAGCAAAACCCCAGGCACCATCTTTGAACACGCGGATACCATAACCGTAAATTTCGTTGAGCGAGGTGTTCTTCAAACTCAGGTTACGCAAGTAAATCATTTCTGTGCGCGTTTTCTGAATACGGATATCGGCATAATCGGCACCCAGACTTTTTGCCGATTCCATTGCTTGTGAGAGATAATCCACTAAAAACCTCCTTGTAATTTAATGTGAAATTTGAAATGGAAAATGAGGAATTAACCATATGTGTCAAGTTGAAAGGATTGAAAACCAAAGGATATACGAATTAGCACGTATTTCAGCTGACTGAAAACACAGACAATAGGGAGCACTCTTGTCACAGAGTCAGGGCAAATATTGGTAAATCTTGTAACAAAGTCAGGGGGAATGATAATTTATTTAATCAATTTCTTACACTCTTCATACCGGAAGCAGCAGGTCAAATGATCATTCATAAGTCCGGTTGCCTGCAGATGCGAATAGATTGTGATTGAACCCAGGAATTTGAAACCACGCTTTTTCATGTCGGTACTGATCTTATCGGAAAGTTCGGTTTTAGCTGGTATCTGGGACACATCAGTCCACTGATTTACTACCGGTTTACCATCCACAAATCCCCACAGGTAATTACAGAAACTGCCGAATTCTTTTTGGATCTCAAGGAAGATTTTAGCATTATTTATAGAAGCTTCTATCTTGCGGTGATTACGAATGATTCCTGCATTCTGCATCAGTTCTTCTATTTTTTTCTCATCATATTTTGCCACTTTTTTCACATCGAATCCATCATAAGCTGCCCGGTAATTTTCTCTCTTTTTTAGAATTGTATGCCAGCTTAATCCTGCCTGAGCAGATTCCAATACCAGAAATTCAAACTGCTTATTATCATCGTAAACTGGAACTCCCCACTCTTCATCGTGGTAGCGGATGTAAAGCTCATCAGCAGTTCCCCAGGGACATCGATTCATGATAGGCTCCTTATTCAATTCCCAGAAATTCATAATAATTCTGCGGATGTATGATTTTTATTTCTTTGGGATTATAATTTTCTTTGAATGGCTTGGAAATATTCCATTTTGCTTTGGGGTTCCATTTGAATTCAAAAGCGGAAATTTCCTCATTTTCCTCTTCGATATAATCGATTTCACTTTGCTGGAAGGTTCTCCAAAAATAACTATTTGCATAGATATCCTGATAATTTAGTATCTTCTTTCTTTCGGAAATCAGGTAGTTTTCCCACAAAGCACCTTTG
>JACNIV010000288.1 GCA_014382915.1 Candidatus Cloacimonadota bacterium
AAAATGTAATCCGCATATCATCCGATAATTATGCAAAAGTATCTCTACGACTTCCGGAAACAAAAGACTATATCTACAAAACTGGAGATGCAGTTGTGAAATTTAATGTTGAGATAGTAACAATTGAAACAGATGACGGAGAATTGATCGAATTTAAAGACGGAGCCATGACCGTTACCGAAAATGACGGTTCTCAGATCGTGGAGATCGGTCCGGAAGGTGTTTTCGTTACAAATGATGACGAAATTGTGGAGATCAGCTCACGCGGGATAATCGTGGAAACTGAAGATGAAGATAAACATCTCACCGGATTCTGGGGTCAGCTTCTGGGAGGATTTGTAAAACTCATTGCAAAAAGCTCCATTTCAGTTGTGAGTAAAGATCCCGGACGATTGATGAAATATCTTATCAATGAAGATCATGGTGAAAATATCGGTATTAATGTTAATTTTGGAGATAATGATGAGGATGATGGTCCTGTCATTACCCGTGATTTCCATGATACTTTCCAACCTGAAAAGGGTAGTAATTTGAACGTCGATAACACAAACGGTTTTGTTCGTATCGAAAAGTGGGATGAAAATTATATAGATATCAGTGCTGTTCTGAAAACAAGGGAAGAAGAGGATGAATTCAATAAATTGCAGATCGAGATTCTTGGCAAAGATGGTTGCACAATTACAACTAAATTCCAGGAAAAGAACGTTCGAGTGACGGTTAATTACACAATAAAAGTTCCTGCTACGGTAATGCTGAATAATATCGAAACAACCAATGGAAAAATTCATGTCGAAAATTGCAGGGGAAACTTAAATGCGGGTACAACGAATGGTTCAATCGAAGTGTATAACTTTGTGGGTGATGTAAATGCTTTAAGTACAAATGGCAGACTTACAATAAATGATATCGATGGCAAAGTAAGCCTGAGTACAAATAACGGCTCCATCCATGTTACCGGATCTCCCGGATTAGCTAAAGCTCACACATCCAATGGCAGCATCAAGGTGGACATGTCACAATTGGAGAATGATCTTACCTTATCTTCATCCAATGCTTCTATTAAACTGAACCTGGATAAGAAAATAAAAGCAGATGTAGAAGCCAGAACTTCCAATGCCAGTATCAAAGTGAACGATATTAACATAACCACGGAAAAACTCAGTGATAGTTACCTGCGTGGAAAGATCGGTAAAGGGGGAAAGAAAATTACTCTTACCACTTCCAACGGCAGTATTACACTGGGAGAATTAGAAAAATAAAGTGATCTAAAGGAGGAGAAATGAAAAGATTATTTTTACTTATAGCAGGTTTATTAATTTGTGGCAGCGGATTTGCCTATACTTCAATTGCCGCTACAGATAATTTCATGGCAGCTAAGATCAATCCTGCAGCACTATCTGTTGGGAATGCAGAAGGTGTTACTTTCCTGGGAAATTACGATAAAGACGGGTTGTTTGAGGATTGGTATTCATTTATAATAGACACAGATACATTTGCTTATGTTCTGGATCGAATGGGAAATAACAATTATCACAAGATAGCGATCTCGAGCAATAACCCAATGTTTACACCAAATCTGTATACAGGTACTGCCTGGGATTGGAAAAACAAACATTTCAAGAAAGGACACCTATCGCAAAGTTTTTTGTATCGTCCTGCAAATTTTCTTTCACTGGCAACTGTGATAAATAATTTATTTGAAAAAGATGATGTTAATTTCGATCTTGGAGCAGCTATTCGCCCCATTATGTTTAGTGAGAGTTTTTTAAACAGGATCACATTGAGTGCAGATACAAATTATGATTATGAAGATTCCGATTGGAAAAAACCCGTTGTGGGAATTCAAACAGAACTGGTTGACGGTATTCAACTGGGTGGTGCTTATGATATGGAATCCGAAACTTTCAGTGCGAATTTCGGGATCACATTTGAGAATCTTGGCATTGGAAGTTTAATCGATGCAGACAAAGACAAAGAATTCACACACGGGAAATACTATATAAATATTTCTGAGAATTCCTATCGGTCCTTTATTGGAAAAGAGAAAAACTATTTCGTCGATTATGAACTGAAAGGAAAGATCCTGGAAAAAAGACAGGGCAGCAAATTTGGTCCGATCACTGTGTTCATGGGCAAAGAGAAGACACTTTCCCAGATCATTGAAGATATACAAAAATACAAAGAAGATGATAATGTAACAGGGTTGGTTTTCAAGTCAGGTAATATTTCTGCCAGTTTTGCCAGGATCACAGAACTCAAAAATGCACTGCTGGATTTTAAAACTTCCGGGAAATACATTGTCTTCTATTATGAGATGATCACCGGTGCCAATTATACTCTGGCAGCTTCTGTAGCAGATGAAATTTATTTGAATCCATTGGGAATGATAGATCTAAAAGGGCTGTCAGTTTCTGCTCCCTATGTGAAAAATTTGCTGGATACTCTGGGGGTGGATGTAGTTAACTTCCGCAGTCACGATTACAAAACAGCGGGAAATATCCTTTCCGAAGAACACATGACAGAAGCAGAACGCGAAACCTACGAATATCTGCTGGAAGGCATCTATGAAGAAATGACTAACATGATAGTGCAGGGCAGAGGAGATAAACTTACAAGATCTATAGATGAAATAATCGATAACGGGCCCTATTGGAAGGCTGAAGAATCCAAAGATATCGGGTTAGTGGATGAAATTATCTTTGAAGAGGAA
>JACNIV010000289.1 GCA_014382915.1 Candidatus Cloacimonadota bacterium
ACCTTCAGCTTAAAAGTATCATCCTTTACCCAGGCTTTTTCAAATCCCAGTTCTGCTTCCGATAGATGCAACATTTCCAGGCAGTTATACAGAGTTGAAGTGGTTAAGGAATCGAGAATCTGTGCTTCCAGATAAAGTGGAGAGAAGAAAAACAGAAAAAGAGAAATACAAAAAATGGGTCGTTGCCAGTTCTGATTAACTTTCATAATAACTCCTTCTTTTGATTTCTGCCCTAATCAGCCAGTTGCAGGCTCTCCTTTTTGTCAAATTAATTAACCAGCAAATAACATTCAATAAAAAATATACTTGCTTATTTAAAGTGATATTTATTTCTATGCGTAGATAAATTTTTATGGAAAAAGAATGAAATATTTAAGTTTATTAGTAATTATTTTTTTTACGGTTCATGCAGCTGCCAGAGTTGTAGTGGAGGTAGGTCCTTATAAAATCACCGAAAAACAGCTTCAGGCTGAAATGGCAGATTACGAAGACCAGTATTCTTACAGTGAAACCCGCCAACTGGCTTTGAATACACTTATCAGGAACAGCATTCTTAAGATCTACGCTGCAGAAAAAGGTATTACCGTTGCTGAAATCGAACTGAAAGCATTTTTCAAGGATAAGCTGGGTGATCTTCCCCGTTTCCAGTCTAACGGAGTTTTTGATAACAAAAAATATCAGCAGTTCAAAAATACAGCTAACGGTAAGATGATCATCGGTGAAATGAGAAATGAGATATTGGTAAATAAAACCGGAACGATAATCAAGAACTCCCTGGAGATATCTGACGAAGAATTGCTGGAAAAATATTTCCTGGAAAATACAGAAATAGACTTGGGCTATACCATTATCGATGTAGAAGATGTAGGTATTCTTTCGGATATTTCTTTAAATAAAGCAGACTGGTATTACGAACGAAATAAACATAAATTCAAAGATCAGAAAAAAGTAAAATTAAAGCTCTTTATTGCATTTGATGAAGAATTTGAAAAGAGTGTAGAACTACATGTGAACGTCCGTTTGAAGGCAATTACCGAAGCAGATTCCACACTTTCCACTTTGGATATTCAAGATATCAGAGCAACTCTGCAGGAAGAAGAACAACATGAAATGGCAAAGCAGAAAGTTCTGACGATAAAGGAAATGTTACTGGATCGGGAACAGGTTGAGCATCCCATTCTGGAAACTTCTTATCTGGGCGAATTTGAGAAACTGGGTAAATTGCAGGAAGACATCCTGAGCAGTGCCTTTGAAATGCGAAAAAAACAGTATTCCGAACCGATAGATATTGGAAACGGATATTTGATATTTCAGGTAATCGATTTCAAACGGGAAAAAATTGATGAGGAAAAAATAGCAAACCTGGTTTGGAAAGATTTTATTTTAGATGAAAAAGAGACCGACCAGGATTACCAGGAATATTTTGAAAGTCATTTTGAAAAATTTATCATTCCAGCAGCAGTAATAACCAGAATCGACATTCCCCAGCCTTTACTTTTTTCTAAGTACAAAATCGAAATGTACCAACAGAACGTAAAAAAACAGATATCCGATAATTTAATGGATAACACTGCTTTACGTGAGATCATCAGAGAATATGACCTGAAAAGCTCAAAAGAGGTCATCTATCTGGACATGTTTAAGAATTCCGACCCGGTAGCCGATATTATCTCTTTGCGTATCGGGCAAAATCAAGATTATGATTTTATAAAAACCGGCAATTCTATTGTTTTTTACAGAGTTGATTCATACTTCCCCGAATACATACCCATTTTTAGAAATATCAAATCACAATTGCCGAAGCTAATAACAATTGCTGAGACAGACTCAGTAGCTTCAAGAAAATATTATGAAGATCACAGAAAGGATTTCACCACACCGGATAGTCTTCAACTGGGAGGTGTTTTCTTTCCGATAGAAACTAACATTAAGAATCTATCAGTAGGTATTTCTGACGATGAACTCCGCTGGAATTATAAAAACAATATTGAAAAATACAGCCGTAATAGTTCTGTGAAATTCGAATATATTTATACAAAAAGTCAGGAAATGGCAGAAGTAATAAAAGAACAGGCGGAAGCCGGAATTGATTTCAGTTTGTTGCAGAAATGCTTTGGACTTGATTGTCCCCTGCCTCAAAATAAGATAATAGAGTACAATGAAATTCCCTTTGAAATTCAAAATACTCTAAAAACTCTAACCGATAATATGATCTCTGAGCCCGTCTATTTTGATGAAGGCTGGATCGTACTTCACAAGATACGCAGTTATAGTGCAGGTATCATTCCCTTCGACGAGATCAAATATGAACTGAAAAAAGAGTATATAGAAAAACTGGCCGATCCCTATGCCTTCCGGAAAGCAAAAGCGGTTTTTGATTCTACTTCTTACTTTTCGCATCTCATAAAATTTGTGGATGAGAGCATGATATTCCGAACTAAATACCAGGATACAAACCTGGAATATAAAAGACTTGGTTTTATCTCACAGCATCTGAGTGATCTGATGCGAATATGGAAGAACGAAAAATACAGCAGCATTATTAAAACAGAAAAAGGTTATGCGGTAGTGTTCGTGCTTAACAAAACGTCATCCCGGCAGTTAACTTATGAGGAAGCTTTGCCACAGATCGAAGAGATATTGGTTGCTAAAAGACATCTGGAACTGGGAAAGGCATTCGTTTCCAACCTGAAGCAACAGATATCACA
>JACNIV010000290.1 GCA_014382915.1 Candidatus Cloacimonadota bacterium
GGAAGGTATTTTCTTTAGATTCACCTTGGATAGTGATGTAACTGTAAGCAATCAAAGGGAATGATTCTCCATTAATGACAGGAGAATATGTGCCCGCTGCCAAATGGATTGTACTTGGATTCAACGAATCTGCATAAACTCTTTGCAAAGCATATGTGATGGATCGGAAGGGATCATCGGCTGTGAGACCGCTGTTGGAATTCAAACCATCCGGTGAAACATAAACATCTGCTTCTATTGATGATAAAATGTAATTTTGAATATCAAAGATCATGTGTTCTGTGGGGTAGGCAAAGTAGTCATTAGGATATTGCACGGTAAAGGTATCGACATTCACATGCATATCAGTGGAAAGATTCTCATCATAGAGAAAATAAATATCATTGCCTATATTGGGAAGTGCATAACTGAGATTGTTGTAGATATTACTTCTCAGAATATCATCGAAAACAATATCATTTTCTTCGCAGTAAATTCCACCACCTAAATCTCCCGCAACATTATCTTTGATAGTTACATTCTTCAGATTAGCAGAATTATGAAAGAAAGTACCTCCACCATTATTTAGAGCGAAATTGTCGCAGATCAGCAAATTCTGGAATATGGTATTATCTGAGTTAACACAAATACCGCCACCGAAGCCATAATTGTAATATAAAGAGTTATACACTGCTGAATTATCTTTGATCGTTAATTCAAACAATTCGGCATCATTCCCATTTATGCATATTCCTGCTCCATAACTAGACAAGCCATTAGTAACAGTAAAGTATTCCAACCGAACATAATCACCACTGATTGTAATCACTTGGTTCGTTTCCTCGGCGTTGATAATCGTGCCATTCCTGGAAGCTCCGGAAATGGTGATGTAATCATCTACAAAAAGCGGAAAAAATTCTCCGTTTGAAGATAGAGAATAAACACCATCTGCCAGGTAGATCGTATGCGATTCAGTTTGATTGGAAATGATCATCTGCAGAGCTCGCTGAATGGTTTTCAAAGGTTCTGCAGAAGACAGCCCGCTATTTGAATTGGAACCGTTTGGTGAAACGTAGAGATCAGCAGCCACAGGTTCATAGATGGCATTATCTATATCGAAAGTGAAATAAGAAAGAGGATAAACCATCGTTGCATCAGGATTGAGAACTGTGAAAGTATCCACGATCACATGAATTGGAGATTCGTACCAATAAATTTCACGACCATAATATGATTCATTTAAATATATATTACATAAATTGACCGGATCGAAATAGATGATTGGTGTTCCATTATCTCTATTTATCGCGCCAGCCTGTCCGTTCGAAGTATTATGAAAAATGGAAGTTCCAGCTAGATTTAGAATGCTGTTGCCAGCAATTGATATGCCCCCTGCTTCGCTACAACTGTAACAGTTTTTGATAATTACATCTAATAGATTCAAACTGCTATTATCGCAAGTGATTCCTCCCCCGCAAGAATATCCTGTTTCATATCCTTGAGTGATAGTTAGGTCGTTGATGTTAACACCTGTCAGGTCTTCAAGTCTAAATATTCCAGCAGTATTTTCTGCATCAAGGATCGTATTAAGTTTCGATGAACCCTGCAAAGTGAGATAAGATTTTAAGCTAATTGGGAAAACTTCATCTGTTAGGGATGGTGAATAAACTCCGTCCTCAATGTAGATCGTTAAAAGATTCAGAGAATCCGGCTGGATCATTTGAACAGCTTGTGAAATTGATTTTATTGGATCGGATGGGGTAAGTCCGCTGTTAGTATTGGAACCGTTCACACTGACATACAAATTGCTGGCAGCAGGTTCAAAAACATGATTTTGAATATCGAATGTAAAATTAACAAGAGGATAAGCATACACTTCAGTGGGGACAGCAACTGTGAATGTATCGAGATAAATATCGAAGAGGTCTTGTGAGCCATTGAAGATATCAATGCCACAATCAGGATTATTTAAAGCAATATTCGAATAAATACTACTTCGATTATTCTGATCAAAAATAATATTCGTTTCATATGAACTAATCCCTCCCTTTGCGCAGAGTGCAACATTATAGAATACGGAAGTTCCCGAAAGGGAAAGGTCACTATAATTGCAGACAATACCAGCTCCTTCACTCGCATGATTTCGAGCAATAATAGAATTATTCATTTCCACCTGGGAATTACTTCCTATCCAAATGCCACCACAATATTGAGTTGTTTGGTTCTCCGCTATCAGGCATTCATCGAACGTTGCCTGGGCACCCCAGACAACTGCTCCAGCACCACCGCAATCATACTCATAACCAGCTTCGTTTTGGGAGATAGTACAATTTTCCAATGTAGGATTTGAATTACCGCAAATAAAAACGCCTCCTCCGTCACAGAAACATAAGTTGTGTGTGATTAATGTATTCTCGATATTAGGATTTGAATTATACGCAATAAAAATACCACCTCCGTCATGGCTGGCATAATTATCTTCAATTATGAGATCATGGAATGTAGGACTGGAATTACTAAGTGCAATAGCACCACCGTAACTGCTCTTATTATTCGTAAATACGGAATTCTGAATAAGTAGATTTGACGAATTCAGGCAGATCAAAGCACCACCTTTATTGTTGGGATTTGTGCCGGATTCGGTGATTCCATGATCAAATTTGCAATATTCAATCCTTGATAATCCCAATCCGTTATAATTGGTATTTGTGAATCTGAGTCA
>JACNIV010000291.1 GCA_014382915.1 Candidatus Cloacimonadota bacterium
AATAATCAAGCAAGTGGGTGCGGTGGAGGATTTAACTCAATGTATTCTGATATTGAAATATACAATTCCAATATCACGAACAATATTGCTAGAAACATATCAAGTCCACAAGGTAACCAACCAGGAGAAGGTGGTGGGATAATGAGTCATTCATCAAACCTAATTTTGTCAAACTGCATTTTTTTTAATAATGAAGCTGAGGGTGGTATTGATTCTAGTAAGGGAGGGGCAATATCTAATCAAGGTGGGGACATTATATTTAACAACTGTTTACTATATAATAACTATGCTCAAGAGGGTGATGCAATATACTCAACAAGTTCAAATGCAACTTTAAATAACTCAATCATATCGGGCATATACGCAACTCAAAATTCATCAAATCTTAATATCACTAATTCAATTTTTTGGAATCATAATCCTTATGGAGGTAGTGGTATCTACATATCAACATGGAATCCAGGATCTGTTACAATCTCTTATTCATGTGTTAAAAATGGACAAAGTGGTATTACTCCCAATGGAGGAACTATTAACTGGTTAACTGGCAATATTGAAGATGATCCACTTTTCATTGATCCCGAAAATGGAGATTTTCATTTCTTTGCAAATTCACCCTGCATTAATGCCGGTACACCGGATACTACCGGATTGAATCTTCCCGAATATGATCTGGATGGCAACCCTCGAATTTATGAAGACCGTATCGATATGGGCTGCTATGAATGGCAGGGTACAGAAGCAGATGACAATCAATTACCAATGACCAGTTACCAATTATTCAACTATCCTAATCCATTCAATCCCGAAACTACAATTTCCTTCTCTATAGTCGGTTCTGAAGATAACGAGCAGAAAGTTTCCATATCTGTTTTCAATATTCGTGGTCAAAAAATTAAAACACTTATCAATAAAGCATTGATCCCGGGTAGATATTCCGTTATCTGGAACAGTAAAGATGAAAATAACAAACCATGCTCCAGCGGCATCTACTTCTATAAGCTGGATGTTGATAGTAAGACCAAAGCAACGAAAAAAATGCTTTTATTGAAATAATATAAAACTTGAGTTAAGCAGGCTTCAGCCTGTCTTGACTTAAGTTGTTTGGAGGGAATCATGAAAAAAATAATTTTTACATTCCTGCTGCTTTTTATCTCTTTTTCTCTCTCTTCCCAATCTGAAGAGATCTGGGATCTGCATTTTCAAGTTGATGTAACAACTCCATCCGGTTATGCCAGTCCAAGTGGCGTGGAAACAAACGGGGAATATTTTTACGTCTCCAATTCTTTTGATAACCAAATAGCCAAATTCGATTTAAATGGAACCTGGATCGATAATTTTGCCATTCCAAATATCCCTTTTGGTTTGAATGACTTAACTACGGATGATGAATATTTCTATGGTGGCAGCGGATCGACCAACACGATCTTCCAGATGGATTTTAATTCGCAGTCTATTGTAGGATCGATCAATTCCCCTATTTCTGTCGATGCAATTGCTTATGATCCGAACGAAGATGCCTTCTGGGTTTCGAACTGGCAAGCGGATGTACTCATGCTGATCGATCGCAATGGATTTCTGCTGAATCAACTGGTTTTTACTGATGATGCAAAAGGATTGACACACGATTCATACAGTGCGGGAGAGCCGTATTTGTGGACATATACGGGAGTTTACACAGGCGGAGATGGAATCGTGACACAATATCAGTTACCCGGTTTTTCTTCAACCGGATTATCTCACAATGTTACGGAAGACTTTCCCGGCACCCACGCCGGAGGATTATTCTGCTCCGCTGAAATTGTTCCTGAAGTTGTGATCCTGGGTGGCATTGCCAAAGGGACAACAAGTTATTTGTTTGGTTATGAAATTGCTGCAACTGGATATGCTCCTGGTCCTCCAACAGATTTTACATTAACCGCTGATCCTGCAGGTGCTTTGGAAGTATTGATTAATTGGGTAAACCCGGTAATCGATGTAACCGGAAATCCGCTTACAGAACTGGATGAAATCCGCCTTTACCGGGAGGGTAGTTTGATCTATACACTTTCCGATCCGGTGATTGGTGAACCAGCCGATTATACCGATACAAGTGTTTCAGGTTCCGGTTATTCTGAATATTTGCTGGCAGCGATAAATAGTTACGGTAGCAGTTTGGTTTCCGGCACTGTCTGGGTTGGTGCGGATGTACCTGATTCTGTTAGTAATTTTTATGGTGAACAAACAGCACCCAATCAGCTTTCCATAACACTCACCTGGGAAAATCCAACACAAGGATTGCACGGCGGTCCTCTTATTGACCCGATTGTGGGATATGAGCTTGAAAGAAGTGATGGCTCTCTATTCATCATTTACGGTATGAGCAATGGAATAACAGACGATACTATTGTTCCAGGAGTTTGGTATTATTATCTCACGCCATATAATTCAATTGGAGATGGTGGAAGAGCAAGGTCTAATGATATTCTGGTTGAAATCACAGGAACAGAAAATCACCAATTGCCAATAACAGGTTACTGACTTTCAAACTATCCTAATCCATTTAATCCATCCACTACGATTAAATTTGCCACCGAGAACACCGAAAAACACACCGAGTTAGTAATCTACAATATAAAAGGACAGGAAATCCGCCAATTTTCAATTTTCAATTCTCAATCTTCAATTGTTTGGGACGGCACAGA
>JACNIV010000292.1 GCA_014382915.1 Candidatus Cloacimonadota bacterium
TGGAAAATGGACAGTTCAGATAATCAGCTTCACCTTTATCGTATCGTGTTTTTTCATAAATAATATTTCTATCCAAACTCACCGCAGAAACGATCGGTGCGATCGCATCAAAGAAATAGAGTTGTTCATTGCCAATAATTTCAATCAGGTTCTTTGTTAGATTCTCCGAAGTAAGGGGACCGGTTGCAACAATGGTCAGTTCATCTGTTAGATTTTTTATCTCTTCACGATGAACTTTTATGTTCGGATAAGATTCAATAAGCGCTGTGACTTTTCTACCAAAAAGTTCACGATCGATAGCCAGGGCATTTCCGGCTGGAACGCTGCATTCTTCAGCTATAGGAAGAAGTTTGCATCCCAATATCTTCATCTCTTCTTTCAGGAGTCCCGAAGCAGTTGTTATCAATTTTGACTTTAAAGAATTACTGCAAACCAGTTCGGCAAAATCTGCTGTGTGATGTACAGGCGTCTGCACTTGAGGACGCATCTCGAAAAGTTCTACTTTCCAACCATTATCAGCAAGCTGCAAAGCAGCTTCGCTTCCTGCCAGTCCTGCACCGATTATTTTAATTTTTTTCATTTACCTTCACTTTCATTCCCAAAGAGGGCTTTGGGAACGAGATATAAAAGTGTGTTAGAAACAGGTTTTTTATTATCCTTTTTGTTCGTTCTTGTTAATTCTGTTAGTTGATCTGGTTTTATCAGTGTAAATTCGTTCAATCCGTGTCATCCGTGTTCTATTCTCCCCAATCTATCTCGATCTCATAGGGGTTTGGATCTCTAATGCCGGCTTTTTTAAAGGCATTAATACGCAGCACACAACTATCACATTTCCCGCAGGCAATATTATTGTTCTTATAACAACTCCAGCTCAATTCCAGGGGAGCACCCAGCTTCACTCCCAATTTGATTATCTCAGATTTCTTTTTATGAATTATTGGGGTGATTATCTCAATTTCTGTTTCATCTTTTGTTCCCAGATCGATAGCTTTCCCTATCGCCTTATAAAAGCTCTCACGGCAATCGGGGTAGCCGGAACTGTCTTCTTCCACTGCGCCGATATAGATCCTATTAGCTCCGATAACTTCTGCCCAACTGGCAGCTATCGTGATGAGATGAGCATTCCTGAAAGGCACATAGGAAGTGGGGACTTCATCAGAACCATCAAAATCCTTAATTTCCATATTCTCGTCGGTAAGGCTGGAACCACCAATATCTTTCAAGTAGTTCACATCGACTATGAGTACATCCTTGGGTTTGAAGAAATCTTTCATTTTACGGAAAGAACGCAGCTCGCGCACTTCCGTTCTCTGCCCGTAATTCAAATGCATAAAATAAATTTCATCACATTCTTTTTTTGCAATTGCAGCAGTAACAAGGCTGTCCATTCCACCACTTACAAGAACTATTGCTTTATTCACTTTTACCTCAATTCCTTAATTTCTTAATGATCTTCGCTGCTTCTCTGAAATCGATCGGGTCAACATAAAGCGTTTTTTGATTTGTATAGGTTACATATCCCACAGCAGCACCATGCGGTTTGCGTACATAGCGCACTTGAGTATAATCCACTGGTACATTGGAAGACTTTTTCGCCTTGCTGTAATATGCCGCCAGCCGGCAGCAGAGGTGTTTCAAATTGTCCGGCAGTTCTTTTTTATTCAAGTTACGCAGGATAACATGCGTTCCTCGAAAAATGCGGGTATGAAACCACCAATCATGCGGTTTGGCAAACCTGGTTGTGAGCTGGTCGTTTTCTTTGCTCGTTCGGCCAATATAGATCTCCCAATTTTCATCTATGACCAGTTTTTTATATCCGCTTCGTACTTTTGATTTCTTTTTCTTTTGCAGTTTTTCATTAACCAGAATGTACTCCTTTTCTTCGATCTCAATTATTTCTTTTTCCAGTAATTCGATTTCATCATTTGTTTTATCTATCTGTTCAGCTATTTTGATCTTTCCATCTCTGGCTTTGCGATATTTCTTAAAATAAAATTCTATATTCTGTTTTGCGTTTTTTGTAATATCCAACATAATTCCCATATCAGGAAAGCCATCTTCATAATAATTTACTATAATTATAGATTTCATCCCGGTTTTGATTTTATCAAAATTCGCCTTCAGAAGTTCAGCATATTGTTTCCATTTTTCTTCTTTGGAAGCATCTCCCAGTTCTTTTTTCAGTTTTTCTATTTTGCGTTTTTTTTGCTTTATTCTTTTGGAAACTACAGCAATTTTTTGCTTCCGAAGTTGATCGTTCCTCTTTTTGAAAATCCCATTATAATACAAATCTTCAAAGGCTGTATTCATATTCGAGAAGCCCGGGATTTCATCATTTGTCTCTTCAATTTTCAGTTTGGAAGAAACAGCAACAGGATATTTTACTTTGTCCGTCTGAATCTCATAATCTGAGGGAGGAGGAGAATATTCCACACCAGGTAGAAGCTGACGGTGCCTGTTTTCCGCGAAACTTACTTTTTTCATGCAATCAATAATAGTTTTATCTTTTTGCAGGATAATGTTCTGATATCGAGGAATCAATTCCAGCACCAGTTTGTATAAAACCCTCTGATTATAAATATCGATTACAGAAAAATCCAGCACGATGATCCTGTCTTGTTCTGAAATGGATATGGCATTTAATCAAACCTGCTACGTTTTGCTTTCTGGAAATACGCTT
>JACNIV010000293.1 GCA_014382915.1 Candidatus Cloacimonadota bacterium
GATGGCACCTGGAACGATGATGGTGACAACCTCTGGGGTGAGATCGGAGAAGATGATCTGCTGCCCGATGTTTCTGTGGGCAGGATGTCTTTCAGCGATCTTTCCGAATTAAGTATCATGCTCAATAAAACAATATCTTATCAGAATACTCCCGTTCTTGGTGAATTGCAGAAACCGCTTTTACTGGGTGAGGATATGTATAGTAATCCTCAAACCTGGGGTGGTGACTATCTCGATCTTCTAATAGGTTTCCACGATGATAATGGGTACACAACAAATGGTATTCCCGTTGACCACGATTACGAAACAATGTACGACCGCGATCTGGGCTATTGGTCAGATACGGAATTGATCAACAAAATAAATGAAGGAAAAGCTTTTATTCATCACGCCGGACATGCCAGCACGAATTATAATATGCGAATGAATACCTCCGATATTACTAATACAAATTTCTCATTGGTCAATGGAGTTGAACATAATTTCACATTCGTTTATACTCATGGCTGTATGAGTGGTGGTTTCGATTCCAGTGATTGCATTGCAGAATACATGGTGAAAATAGATAATTTTGCTGCAGCTTTTGTAGGAAATTCCCGTTATGGATGGTTTAACGAAGGGTTCACAGAAGGACCATCTTTACACCTGCACCGTGAATTTGTAGATGCTTTATACAGTGATAAAACACGCTGGCTAGGTTCTGCTCATCTGGAATCTAAGATAGATACATCTTCCTGGGTTACAGCACCCGGACAATGGGAAGAAGGTGCTCTTCGCTGGTGTTTCTATGATTGTAATGTGCTGGGAGATCCAGCACTTTCTATCTGGACAGATGAACCGATCGCAATAGATGTAACCCATAGCTCTGTAATTTTCCTGGGAATATCTACATATTCTGTGTATGTAGAAAGTGGGGGAAGTCCGGTTGAAGGTATGCAATGTACATTAATGCAAGATGGAGAGCTGATCGGAACTGAAGCCACTGACATAGCAGGAAATGCAGAAATAATGTTCGATGCTGTTTCTGTTGTACCCGGTGACGCCGAACTGATCATCAACGGTTATAATCGACCTCCAATGATATATCCCGTACAGGTAATTCCTCCTGGTTATTATGTTAATATAGAAAGTTATTCTATTTTTTCTGGGAATGATGATGTTCTGGAATTTGGTGAAAATGCACTTTTATCTATGAATTTGGAGGTTTTAGGTATTGGAGGAGTACATAATGTCGTTGTAAACATTTCTACTGAAGACAATTATACAACTATTAATGATAGTACCGAATACGTTGATTTTATTGCTCTTGGGAGTATTGTAGAAATTAATGACGCTTTTGATTTTGACGTAAGCAATGATGTTCCGGATGAACATTCAATTGATTTCCTTGTATTAATAACTTGCGATGAAGGAGGTTGGCAATCCGGATTGAATTTAACCGCTTTTGCAGCTAATATTCACATAGAATCGGTTATAATCAACGATGGTGAGAATGGTGTTCTCGATCCGGGAGAAGAAGCTGAACTTATTATCGAACTGAATAATACAGGTGGGGCAGATGCATATAATTTAATTCCCGGCGTATCATCAATTGATCCGTTCATTTCTATCACAATGTTACCCTTGGTAATTGATTCTTTAAATGCAAATTCAATTGGAAATTATGCAGTTTGCAGTGTTAACGTTTCAGATGAAGCTCCTCTGGGGCATATAATAGATTTTGATTTTGAACTGAGTGCGGATAACGATTACTTTGTCACCGATAGCTTTTCTCTGGTCGTGGGACTTTGTATCGAAGATTTTGAAACAGGAGATTTTTCCAATTATCCTTGGGAGTTTAGCGGTGCTGCAGATTGGGTTATTAATTCCAATTCTTACGAAGGTATTTATTGTGCAAAATCCGGTAGTATTGGAAATAGCAGCCATTCAACATTAATAATTGAACTCGATGTTACAGCAATTGGTAATATCAGTTTCTGGAAAAAAGTATCATCCGAAGCGACTTATGATTTCCTGCGATTCTACATTGATGGTTCTCTGCTGGATGAGTGGAGCGGGGAAGATGATTGGAGCGAAGAAATTTATTCCGTTACTTCAGGCACACATATTTTTGAATGGAAATATGTCAAAGATACTTATGTTAGTATTGGTGATGACTGTAGTTGGATAGATTATATTGTCTTCCCGCCGTTGAATCTTGAAGTATCCAAAGATGATATGTCGGTTATTCCTTCCGTTACAAAACTTTTCGGTAACTATCCCAATCCGTTCAATCCGACAACGACAATTTCATTTTCCGTAGCACAAACATATTCGTCTGTGACTCTCAACATTTTCAACATCAAAGGACAGAAAGTGAAGACGCTTATTAATGAAGCACTTCCAGCAGGGAAACATTCGGTGATTTGGAATGGGAAAGATGAAAAAGGTAAAAACGTAAGCTCAGGAGTTTATTTCTATAAATTGCAAGTTGGTGGAAGATATTCTTGTACTAAGAAGATGCTCTTGCTTAAGTAATCTCAAACTTAAACTTTGGAAAGTTTATTCCAGATCTTTGGATGTGAGGATTTTTTTGTTTTCATTAAGCCAGGAATGTTTTATTTCACCCACATAGATCGTATGATCTCCACTTCTTACCTGAGTTGTAATTTCACATTCAAAATTGGCAACTAAATCTTTA
>JACNIV010000294.1 GCA_014382915.1 Candidatus Cloacimonadota bacterium
TTCAGAGAAAACATCTGGTTCAATCGGGACGATTGAACCAACATATGGTACTCCAGCTTAGACGGATTAACTGGTGGAAATTGTTCGTTCAATCGTCCCGATTGAATGAAATGTTTGAAAATGACCGTCTCGGTCATGGCAAAAATAGGCTTATTGAATCACACCGAGACGGTGTTGAAGAGAAACTAATGGTTCAATCGGGACGATTGAACCAACATATGGCTTTCAAGCTCAAAGATGGTAAACCGTTGAAACGGTTAATGGCGTGTTTTACTCCCACCCACCACTGGCTGAAGCCAGTGGTTAATGAGAACTTCCGAATCTATAGATCACCTCGACTCGACGCTTTACTTTCGAGTCGAAATAAAAAACTTAGTGTTTCTTCGTGAACTTAACGGCTAAAAAAGAGGTAAAAAATGCAACTTATCAAAATCGAGAAAATGACCAAACACTATCCCATTGGAGGTGGAAAATTCACCGCGCTACAGGATATCGACCTGGAATTTAAAAAAGGAGAATTCACCGGTATTGTGGGACCCAGTGGTTCAGGAAAAACAACGCTCTTAAACATCATCGGTTCGCTGGATACACAAAGTGAAGGGAATGTGGATGTAATGGGAAATTCTATTCGGAAATTATCCTCCAAGAAGGCTGCAAAGCTTCGCAGCGAACACATTGGCTTCATCTTCCAGACTTACAATTTGCTTCCGGTTTATACTGTTTTTGAAAATGTGGAATTTCCTTTAATCCTGTTGGGAATGCCAGCAGAAAAACGCAAAAAGGCTGTTCTGGATGCACTCGAGTGGGTTGGCCTTTCCGATAAAGTAAAATCGCGTCCTGCTCAACTTTCCGGTGGGGAATGCCAGCGGGTGGCAATTGCTAGAGCTATAGTAAAAAAACCAGACCTGGTGCTGGCAGACGAACCGACAGCCAACCTTGATGCAGAAAATTCCCATCATATCCTGAAAACTATGAAAAACCTGAATGAAAAACTCGGTACTACTTTCATCTTTTCCACACATGATGCCAAAGTAATAAAGTATTTAAGAAGAAAGATCTCACTTCTGGATGGTAAAGTGGATAAAGACGAAATAGTGAACGGAGGTTAATCATGATCTTCAAATTTATTAGCTCGTTCAATCGCCTGCCCTATTGAATAATTGGGGTCCCGATTGAATGGAATGTTTGAGACCGACCGTCCCGTTCGGGAGAGAACACTCGTTCCCAAACCCCGAACACTCATTCCCAAGCCCCAGCTTGGGAATGCAAATTTGGGTTACCAAGTTAGGGCTTTGTAACCAGGATGTAAATGGTGTTAAAGAGTAACTAATGGTTCAATCGGGACGATTGAACCAACATTATAATTTTAGTAAAAAAATATAATCAAGGAGAACAGATGATTTTCAAACTCGCTTTAAAAAACATATTGGGAGCAGGTTTTCGCACCTGGTTGAACATATTCATTCTTTCTCTTTCATATTTCGCTATAATCGCCTTACAAGGTTTCTATGTCGGCTGGCAAGACGATGCTGAACGTGAAATCAAAAACTGGGATATTGCGGGTGGACAATACTGGCATGAAACCTACGATCCTTATGATCCATACACTTTGGAAGACAGCCATGCTCCTATCCCTGAAGAATTAAAGACCATGATCTCTGAAGGTGATGCAATTTCACTTCTATTCACTCCTGCCACTATCTATCCTGAGGGTAGAATGCGAAATATTGTGCTTAAAGGTATCGATCCAGATCAAACTCTGATCGAACTTCCTGCAAAATACCTGGATGATCCCGGGGATGATATAAACTGTATCATCGGCTCCGGATTTGCTGATAACCTGAACATAAAGGAAGAAGATTTTATTGTCTTACGCTGGCGTGATAAACATGGAGCTTTTGATGCTCGTGATATAAAAGTAGCGCACGTTTTCTCTACAACCGTTCTTACTGTAGAGAATAGTCAAATATGGATATCATTGCCAATTCTGCAGGAAATGCTTGGTCTCCAGAATGAAGCTACTATCATTACAGTGAAAGATGAGATGTATAATAAAGAAATCTCTGGCTGGCAGCACAAGGATCTGGATTTTTTACTTCTTGATCTCACGAATATGATCCAGGCGAAGACCGTGGGATCATCGATCATGTATGCAATTCTACTTTTCCTGGCTATGATAGCAATTTTCGATACACAGATACTTGCGATCTTCCGACGTAGAAAAGAGATGGGAACTATGATGGCTATGGGAATGACACGTCCTAAAATAATTCAGTTATTCACATTGGAAGGTGTTTTGCATGCTGTTCTGGCTATTTTTATGGGTGCAATTTATGGAATTCCACTATTGAGACATTTTGAAAAAGTAGGAATGCAACTTGGAGCCGATGCTAAGGAGTGGGGCTTGAGCGGACTGGATGATGCACTCTATCCGGTTTACGGATGGAAGCTGGTGGTAGGAACGATAGTCCTGGTACTGATAACGACAACCATAGTCAGTTTTCTTCCTACCAGAAAGATAGCAAAACTGAAACCAACCGATGCCCTGCGCGGGAAGATGACGAAGTGAGGAACTTTCGAATGTGTGTAACTCTTCGGAATGTTGAATTACGAAAACAATCGGATGACCTTCGGACAATCCGATGTTAAAAGTGCAAGGAGAATTATGTTAAAATTCT
>JACNIV010000295.1 GCA_014382915.1 Candidatus Cloacimonadota bacterium
TTTAATGGTTACCATGAAAAATTTAGTAATTAGCCACAGTTATCTTAACGCTACCTAAATTTCTATTTCAACAGCACCATCTTCTTAACTTCCTGCAAATCACCTGCTTCCAATTTGTAGAGATATACACCTGAACAAACCAGATTACCGTTTGCATCTGTTCCATTCCATACAACAGTATGATTCCCAGCAGAAATGTATTCGTCAACAAGTGTTTTAACTTTTTGTCCTTTTATGTTATAAATTATAATTTCAATAGGGCTTTCTTCTGAAAGCTGATAGCTTATTATTGTTTCCGGGTTGAAGGGGTTTGGGTAATTTCTCAATTGAAGATTGACTATTTGTACTTGATTATCATCTGCTGAAACTTGGATTTCTCCATCCAGAAGATAGACATCATAGCCTGTTTCATCTTCTATTTCCTCGAAAAAGAGGAGCTCATCATTGGAATTGAGCTTAATTGTAAAAGGTGAAATTGGAGTGTCCTGGTGGTGAATTATATTCCCATTTGTCCTGTCGCGGATCTCTAACTGATTTCCTCGGAAATACATTACATAATGATTCTCGTTATTAACCGGAATGCAAGTGGAGGAAGCAATGGGATTCAATCCAATTTGAGAAAGACTGCTGGACCATGAAGTTCCTGAAAAATCTGGTGAGAAACATCTATAGGCTGCATGGTTTCCTTGATTTGTGTCTGTAATATTTAATCCAACAACAAAACCATAGTCTTCATAGTATGAATCATTTTCGTTTAAAATTTGAAGTCCCCAAGGCCAGTTATTATATATTCCGTTTGAAGAAATACCACTGAAAGTGTAGATAGTTTGCACATTTGAAGATAATCCGTGAGATAAAAGTCTTATACTTATCTGTTGTTCACTTACTACATCATCTGTAATGTAAAAATCAACTACAACAAAAGGATTAAGGGATGGATATCTTCTTAATTTCCAACCACATTTAAACTTGTAATCAAGAAACTCCAGCACATTTTCGTTTGTCCAAAGGAATTTATATAAATGTGAATATTGTTCGCTGGCTACTCCTCCATGAAAACCTAAGTATATTATCTTATCGTCATAATAATCTTCTACATGAATATAATTTATATTTAAGATAACTCCCCATTGAAAAGATGAACCATCCAAGCATGTAATTAGCTCAAAAGAATCAAAATCATAGAGTTCTAATCGCAAGTCATAATCATCATCAAATGTATAACATACAAGAAAATAGCTTGCTAAACTATCTGCGAAGTATTCTCCGAATTTTACATCATATTCTGAACCCATCTCAAATGTTTTTGTAAATAGTGTGTCTCCTGTCATTGTATAACAAACTAATCTTCCAATTTGTTCATAATTACAATTAAAAAATGCAAGTATTTCATCTTCATTATTTTGATCTATATCTTCTATTTGAATGTTCAATAATTCATCATTAGGATCAATTTTCTCAAAACCGAAATAAAATTCGAAATTGACCTGGGAAAAAAGGGATGATACGATTATAACAAATACAAATAAAATTAGGCTTTTATACATAAATTCCTCTACTTACTTCAATAACACCATCTTCTTAACTTTCTTGTAATCACCTGCTTCCACTTTGTATAGATATACACCTGAACTAACCTTATTATCGTTTGCATCTGTTCCATTCCAGACAACAGTATGATTCCCAGCAGAAATAGATTTGTCAATAAGTGTTTTAATTTTCTGTCCTTTAATATTGAAAATTTCAATCTTTGCGTTCTCTGCGTGCTCTGCGGTGAAAGATATTTTTGTTTCAGGATTAAAGGGATTGGGGTAGCTCTTTAGTTCGTAATTCGTAATTGGTAATTCTTCATTACTTATCGGAGTGCCCTGCCATTCGTAACATCCCATATCGATAGAAGAGTCATATATCCTGGGATTTCCTGCCAGATCAAAATCCGGAAGTTCTGTTCCAAAAGGTACATCCAGTGTACCGGTATTTATGCAGGGAGAGTTACTTCGAAGCATGAATTCATTTCCTGCTGCATTAAAGAACAAAGGGTCAGAATCAATATTACCTTCTCCCTCATGACCGGCTTCGATGTTGTTGTAAATTGTGTAAAATCCTTTGCACTCGAGTAATTGTGTACCTCCCAGGTAATAGTTAAGATTATCCCAGACGATATTGTTTATAATTTGGGGTTTGGAAAGAAATGTGTGAATTGTTCCTGTATTAAAAAAAAGATCTTCGTTTAAAACGGTGTTATTTACCATTGTGTTATTTAACAACCGGGGATACGAATAGGTACAATATATGGGAGAACCACCCAGAAAAGCGTAATTATCGAACATTAAATTATCTGTAATTATTGGAGCAGAGCGATATTCAAGTCCCAGAACTGCACCATAATCAGCAAAATTATTCTGGAAGATGCAATTAGTAATTTCCAAATCAGAAAAATTATAGGAATAAATTGCTCCTCCAACTCCATTTTCCTCGATCTCTTTGGCATATTCAATATGGCAGCATTCCAGTTTGGAAGTTCCATTTAACGAGGATGTATTTATAAATTTTATACCATTCCAGCTACCCAGCGACGAATGATCGAAAGAAAATAATTCCGGTTGAGCGCTGGTGAAATGAACGAAATTTTCAGGTTCTCCTATTGCTA
>JACNIV010000296.1 GCA_014382915.1 Candidatus Cloacimonadota bacterium
CTGTAATAAAAGATTTATATCTATCACTTTCTTTTTTTAATTCTTCTTCTGCTTTCCTGCGTGCAGAAATATCCTGTTTAAGAATGCCTGCCATTGTATTGAATGCTTTGCCTAATATTCCGATTTCATCTTTTGATTTTATCTCTATTTTTTGATCGAGATCACCACCACTGATTTTTTTAGCGAGTGTTGTTAGTTTCAGCACAGGTTTTGTAATTATATTTACACTCCAAAATGTGTATATAAACACTATCAGAAATGAGAAAATAGAAATAATTACCAATATATTTCTGTATCTTATTACCGGCCTTAGTATCTCTTCCCTACTAAGTCTAACTGAATAACCAATCTCAAGTTTGTTACTATAATTTACTACAGCAGACATTGGCTCGTTCAAATAATCATAGAGAATTTTATAAGTGCCTTTTTGCTTTTCTATAACCTTTTTGGAGATTTGTCCAAAATCATTGTAATTAGCATATTCATATTTGGTGTTTTTCCCGTTAATCCTTCTCGGAGAAACAATAAATTTATTTTTCTCATCGGTTCTTATCACAAGCGAGGTGTAACCCGTTTCTCCTAATAATGAGTAATCTGTAGCAAAATTTGTAATTTTATCACCTTTAGTTGTAATTAATAAAACACCGAGAAGTTCATTATCAAGAATCAAAGGTCCACTGAGATGTATATCTAAATTCATATCCTTATCTAAAAAGAAATGATTTGCAATGTTTTCTTTTTGTCCTTTTAAAAAACAATGTTTGTCGGAGTATTCCGTGCCAATACTCTCATCATTTGTAGAAGCTACGATAATGCCCTCTAAGTTGATAACGCTTATTTCTTTGAAATCAGGGATAGATGATCTGGCGTCTTTCAGGATTTTTTCTAACTTAATTATATATTGCTTTTCAGCATTCTGATTATATTCTTTCAGGCTTAATCGTAGTTGGGTTCGACTGCTTACCAATTTCAGTCTTTCCAGGTTCTGTTCGTATATGTTCTCTAAGTAATTCAATTGAGCCGTAGAGATAGATTTTAAATTGTGTAATGCATTTTGGGTTACAATATTTTCTATAATGATATAGGAAACAATACCAATAATTAATTGTGATATAATTAAAATGGAAATAAATGTTAGTGTAATCTTTTTTCTGAGTTTCATATTTCCTCACTTTGTATTAACATCATACTTTAATTTGTGGTAATTTGAACAACCTTGAAAAGATTGAAAGTCGTTGCAGGATTCCTTCTCCCACACGATAAAGCATGTAGTTAATAAAATATATACTTGCTTATCCATTCTTCCCCTCCAACTCTTTCACCTTATCCTTCAGTTCTTTTATCCTGAATTCCCTATTTACAAAGAGATCATTAAATTTTTCAAGTTTTTTGTTTTTCTCTTCTAATTCTTTGGTACGTTCTTTTACGAGTTCTTCCAGATGTTCGCGGTGTTTTGAGAGTTCTTCTTCTGCCTGCTTGCGCTGGGTGATGTCAGAAAATGCTCCAACGATCGAAACAGTTTTCCCATTCTTAACAACAGGAGATTCACGAACTTCTACTAAAACTTTTTTACCGCTTTTGTGTATAAATTCAAGTTCATAAACTGCTTGCGATTTACCCGTTTCTATTGCTTTTACAGTATGTTCATATCCAATCTTATTTATAGGATTCTCAGAAGCAAATTCAGTCCATTTCTTTTTTGCTTCTTCTTGGGTATAACCTAACAAATTTTCAATTTGTGGACTGATATAATTAACAATATGTTCTACGGAATGAGAATAAATAACGTTTGTGCTATTCTCAAAAATATTACGAAGTTTTTCTTCGCTTTCCCGCAGCGCTTCTTCCGCCAGCCTGCGTTCGGTGATATCGGTATGAGTACCAATCATCCTGAAGGGTTTCCCATCCTCGGTTCGGGAAATTACTTTTCCTCTGTCCAAAATCCATTTGTAATTATTGTTTTTGCAGAGAACTCTATGCTCATTATTATAGAATTCGGTTTTTCCATCAAGATGCTTGTTAATATCTGCATAAACTTTTTCTTTATCATCCGGATGAACGCGTTTATCCCATTCTTCAAGACTTCCGGAAATTTCATCTTCTTTAAATCCCAGCATAGCTTTCCACTGTTTAGAAAAAAAGACTTCACTTGTTTGAACATTCCAGTCCCAAAGCCCAAGTGCACTTCCGTCAACTGCAAATTGCCACCGGGCTTCACTGTCCAGCAGCGCCTCCTCCGCCCGCTTACGTTCGGTGATGTCCAAGATGATGGCTGCAAATAAGGTTTCATTTTCAAACTGCAGCAGTTGCAAATAAACTTCAGTATCATAAAGCGATTCATCCTTACGTCTATGAACCGTTTCAAAAACAATTTGATTCTTTTCACCTGAACGTAGCGGTGCGACCAGTTCTGCAAAGGATTCAGCAGTCATTTCCGGCTTAATATCCAGTGGTGTCATTTCCTGAAGCTCCGCCAGTGTGTACCCAAGATTATGGCAAGCAGCCTTATTCACCTGAGTAAACCGTAAAGAATCCGGATTGAACAAAAATATTTCATTAATTGAATCTTCAAAGATGCGGCTGAAACGCTTTATTTCTTCTTCCGCCTGCTTGCGCTCGGTGATGTCTGAAAAAACTGTGGCAAATTTA
>JACNIV010000297.1 GCA_014382915.1 Candidatus Cloacimonadota bacterium
TGGAAGTCAAATCGTGCAGGTAAACCTTACATCAAAGTAAATGGTGGCGGTATACCGGAAACACTGGTAGATTCGGAACTTTTTGGTCATAAGAAGGGAGCTTTCACAGGCGCATATTCAGATAAGAAAGGATTTTTTGAACAGGCAGATACAGGTGTTCTATTCCTGGATGAGATCGCCAACCTGAGCTACCTTACCCAGGCAAAAGTTCTTAGAGCTATCGAATACAATGAAATTCGAATAGTTGGAGGAAACAATAAAAAGGTCGATGTCCAATTCATATTTGCCTGCAATAAAAACCTTCCCGAACTTGTGGAAGAAAATAAATTCAGAGAGGACCTTTATTACAGGTTGGAAGGTAATATAATTCATCTTCCGCCATTGCGGGAACGTGGGAAAGATATAATTTTACTGATGGAATATTTTTTCAATAAATACTCATCCAAACATGAATCAATACTAAAAGTCGATCTGAATAAATTGAGTGATAAACTGCATTCCTATAACTGGCCGGGAAATGTTCGGGAGTTAGAAAAGTTCTCTGAATATCTTCTGATAATGCACGATGAAATTGATAATAACACGATCCTTGCCGAGTTGGATAATAAAAAAACCGGATATTCGCAAAATGGTTTTTCAGATATTTCCAAAATACTTGCACAGGATAATTACATAACTGCGTTAGAAGGATTGGAAAAGAAATATCTTGAATTTCAACTGTTGAAATATGATAATAAAGTATCTCTTATGGCGGAGAAAATTGGATTGGATAGATCCACATTATATAAGAAAATAAAGAAATATAATTTATAAACAAAATGCCTTCTTTATCATAATATTGGTAGTGATTGTGTTTGTCTTTAAAGATGAATTACTTCAACAATTTCATTAATCATTTAATTAACAAACCACCCTTTAAATATTCCCAATTCGGCTGCATTTCAACCCGGAATTTGACCCTATAAATCATTTGACACATAAAAGCCAAATCAAATAAATGTCCACGGGGTTAAGCATGAACATAATAAACAACAGAACAGGCTGGATAGAAGTTATCTGTGGCAGCATGTTCAGCGGCAAGACGGAAGAGCTGATCAGGCGAGTTCACCGGGCTGAATATGCCAGGCAGAAAATACAGGTATTTAAACCTAAAATTGACGACCGGTACGATAAAGAACAGATTGTTTCCCACAGCCAGATGAAAACCCCCTCGGTGATCGTTGCTACTTCTCAGGACATTCATAAGCAGGTGAAATATGATACCGAAGTCGTAGCCATCGACGAAGTGCAATTCTTTGATGATAAGTTCGTGAATATCTGCAGCAAGCTGGCCGATAGCGGCAAACGTGTTATTGTAGCCGGACTGGACCAGGATTATCGTGGTATACCATTTGGCCCCATGCCTCAGCTGCTGGCTATTGCCGAATATGTGACCAAACTCAATGCCATCTGCGTAAAATGCGGCAATCCTGCCAGCAGAACGCAACGCCTTTCCCACGATAAGGATACAATTGTGGTAGGTGCCAGCGATATTTACGAAGCACGCTGCCGTAACTGTCACGAGGTATTGAAATAATGAATGGTCTCAGATATCTGATAATCCAGGCTATTGATATTTATATGTTCATCATCATCATTCGTGCCATCCTTTCCTGGTTTCCGGTAAATCCGCACAGCGCATTCTTCAGAGTTTACCTGTTTCTGGTAACTATCACGGAACCCGTATTGGGATGGATCAGGAATTTCCTACGCCGTGTTTTCCCGGGCTCACCTTTCGATTTTTCACCCATCATTGCTATTGTGTTATTAAATATTTTGCGTAATCTTATACGAGGCATTTAGAAAGGATGGAATTGATGATAGAAAAAATTACTGAAACAGTAAAAGTTCTTGAATCCAAACTGAATATCAAACCTGAGATCGGCATCATCCTGGGAACAGGACTGAACACCATTGCTGAAATGATGAAAGACCCTGTTGCCATCGATTACCAGGATATTCCCTACCTGCCCATCTCTACCGCACCCTCCCACAAAGGACGGCTACTGGCTGGTTCTCTGGCCGGGAAAAACGTGGTGATCCTGCAGGGCAGACTGCACTACTATGAAGGTTACTCCATGCAGGAGATCACTTTCCCTATCAGGTTACTAAAAGGCTTGGGTGTGAATACACTTATCATCACCAATGCTGCCGGCAGTTTGAATGAAAAGCTTAAGCCGGGAGACCTGGTTCTTTTGACCGATCATCTAAATCTTACCGGGGATAATCCACTTATCGGTCCAAATATCCAGGAACTGGGAGAACGTTTTCCCAGCCTGCATGAACCCTACGATCTCAAATTGATAGAACTTGCCCGGCAAATTGCACTGGATAATAATTTCCTATTGAAACAGGGTGTTTATGCCGGTCTGGCCGGTCCCAGCCTGGAAACAAAAGCCGAATGCAGGATGCTGGTTACTCTGGGCGCAGACCTGGTGGGTATGTCTACCGTTCCGGAAGTGATTGTGGCGATTCATGGCGGTATAAGGGTAATGGGTATTTCTGTGGTTACAAACCTCAGTAATATATTTCACAGCCATCCACACAATCAGGATGAGATCAGGGCAAATGCCGCCAAAGCTAAAAACAATCTTGAAACTTTAATAATA
>JACNIV010000298.1 GCA_014382915.1 Candidatus Cloacimonadota bacterium
TCCGGGATCGAATATTTTAATACTCATCATCCTGTCGATGTGCTTATCATCGGGCGTGGTGGTGGTTCGCAGGAAGACCTTTTCTGTTTCAACGATGAAAAACTGGCACGTGCTATCTTTGCTTCCGAAATTCCTGTGATTTCTGCTGTAGGACACGAGATCGATTTTACAATTTCCGATTTCGTTGCAGACCTGAGAGCTCCCACTCCTTCGGCTGCCGCTGAACTGGCTGTTCCCGATAGAGTAGAACTTATCAACCAGCTAACCGGACTGATAAGTTCGATGCAATATGCCACGCAGCAACATTTCTTTTCACGGAAAATGGAGATCCAGGAATTGGAATTAACCCTGCAGCAATTTCATCCTCAAACCATCCTGAATAACCTGAGGCAGCGCTACAAAGAGGCTGTTCTAAAAATGGAACACAACCTGAAGCAATTATTGAAAGACAAAAAGAACCAGTTGGCAATTGTGCTGAATGAACTGCGAGAGCTTTCACCCCGGGAAGCCTTGAAACGTGGTTATAGTTTTATCCGTAAAGAAAAGAAATTATTGAATTCGATCAAAAAAATAGCAATTAATGAAGAATTGGAACTTATTCTTTCCGACGGAAAATTGATAACAAAAGTTAAGGAAATAAAAAGAAACGTTTTACCGGGGAAAAAGAAAAAGGATCCATCAGATGCATAAGCAAACTGCAATTGTTACTATATTCCTTTTTCTGATTATTTTTGCTACTTCGATGCATGGTGATATTCGGGCTGTGTGGGTACCATTGTGGGAGATAACAACGCTGGAAAAAGCAGACACGGTCTTTACAGAGTTATCAAAGCACAACGTAAACCAGATACTTTTGCAGGTTCGCTATCGTGGTGATACAGGCTATATTCCAAATAGATATAATAATTTCTATCCAAATCCCGAAAAGAGATATCATGCCCTGAAAGATTCGTTGTTTGACCCGCTCGATTATTTCATAAAAAAAGGAAGAGCTGCAGATATGGAAGTGCACGCCTGGTTTACGGTTTTTGTGATCACCGGTCACGATCTTACTGTCTTCGATTCCACCCACGTTTATTTTTCCAATCCCGATTGGGTAACAACCAATTATTCCCAAACACCCATGAACTATGAATTATTGGAAGGTGCTTTCTTCGATCCGGGAATTCCTGCAGTTCAGAATTACACTTTCAATGTGCTGATGGATATTGTGGCAAATTACGATATCGATGGGGTGCACCTGGATTATATCCGCTATCCGGGACAGGATTATGGTTATAATAAACTGGCTGTGGAAAAATATAAACAGGATATCAAACTTCAGGATGCAAAAAACTGGCAGAATTGGAAAGAAAAGCAGGTAAGCAATTTTGTGCAAAAAGTTTATGATAAGGTCAAAGCTATTTCTGAACATCTGCAGGTTACAGCAGCGGTACTCACCGACCCCGATGATGCCCGGGAATACTATTCCCAGAACTGGCTTGAATGGCTGGAACAGGAATTTATCGATAAGGTTTACCTGATGGCTTATACTACTTCTACTTCTTCATTGGAAAAACAACTTACATACCTTTCCAACCTGGATATGAACGATAAAATTGTGGTGGGCTTAAAAAGCTGGAGTGAATCTGATAAATATCCTGCTTATAAGATCAATGAAAAGATCATGCTTTCCCAAAAAATGGAGTTTGCCGGTTATGCCTTGTTCAGCTATTCCGGGATAAGACAATCGGAATATTTTAAAGAATTGAAAATGAAGTAGGAAACTCACTCCCGACCCCTCTCTTTAGCAAAAAGAGGGGAGTACGAAAAACAGTGAGATGCTATTTTGAACTCGTATCATTAATCGAACTCGACTCAATCCGGCAGTAGCTGAACCGAGTCAGGTTCAAAAGGAAAATAAAGTGAGAGTCGATCAACTACTAAACAAATTATGCCTGGTGAAAACACGCAGTATAGCCAAAAAGGCCTGTGATAAGAACCTGGTAAAAATAAACGACAAAATTGCCAAAGCAAGTGCGAATGTGAATGATGGAGATATTATAGAATATCAGCTTTACGGGTATTTCAATAAACTAAGAATTACAACTGTTCCACAGGGGAATGTATCAAAAAATAACGCCTCTGAATTTTATGAAATACTGGAACGGGAGAAATTGGAATTGGAATAAAAAAAACGCCCGATTATCATCGGGCGTAAAAGTAATCTTAAGCTCTTTTTTTATTCGTCGTACTTTTCAATTTCTTTATCCAGCTCACCAAACGCTTGTGAAGCTTTGAACTGGTTGTAAAGAGCTTCTTCGTTCTTAATCTGGTTCATCATGTTTTTGTTAACCGCTTCTTTGGGAACGCTTACTCGTACAAAAGTCTGATAACGATTATCTTCGTTAATGATAGTTTCCTGTTTTGTTACCATCACATTAGTAAACTTGGCGTTGGCAACAGCTTTCACAACTTTGCTGGTAAGAGCCAGAACCTGCGGATCATTCACTCCGGCTTCTTCTTCGTAATTCTTTACCATACCTTTCACATAAGTTTCCACATACTGTGCAGCTTGCAGCATGGCATTTGCATAAGCAGCATCGTAAGATGAATTCTGAGAAACTTTGGTTGCCATTCCATAAGTTTGAACATACTCTGCGTTATCCTGCTTTTGCCACCAATCCGGATAATAGACTTTTTTTACACCTTTTGGACCGCCTTTTCCACCACATGCGGTGATAACAAATACAACGATCAATAACAATACAATGATCTTAAACACTTTCATACTTCCTCCTTTTATTGAATATCTCTTTCATCTTTCACGAAATCAATTTCATTAACTTGAATAATTTCGTGTATTTCATTAATTTTAAACACATGCCAGCAATTGCCCCGAATATTTTGAGGTACATCAAAACTGGCAAGTAATTTATTTTGCCCATATACTTGCACCAGGGCATTACTGCGGGAAAGATATTTGCTTTTTTTCTCATTTTTGTTGGAATAATCATATACGGAATAATAGTAATCACCTGTTGCAGGTTTGTAAATTGTAATAGTTTCGGGACCGTATTTATCTGTATCATCTCTATCCAGGAAGTCTTTTCCGGCTATCAGGATCTTATTCCGATACCAGATATGGAAATCTCCACCATCAGGATTTGGACCGCTAAGATGTGCATCCAGGTCGCGCGGTCTGCTACCCCAGGTAAGCACAATGCGGAATTCTTTAATCTCGGGAGATAAAGCGCAAATAACTTCTCGTGGTGTTTCGTCGGCTTCCATCCTGATGGTAACTGACATACCGATGAATCCTTCTTTTGTTACATTCAGTGTGTATTGTCCAATCTCGGCATCAAAAATAAAAATACCTGTTTCATCGGTTTTATCGATACTGGTATCATGCATATAATCTTCAATGCTTAAACCGGCATCAGTAAGCGGTTCACCCGTAACTGCATTTACTACTCTACCTACAATGATGCGGGATTTGGGATAGAATTTTATTTCACGATCAACCTCACCGATGGAAGCGTCTAACGTAAATACTTTACAGGCAAGTCCTGCTCCATCTGGAATCTTGATCAGGTCTATTAGATTTTTTCCTTTGTAAATAGAAATCATGGGTTTGGAACGGGCTATGAGGGTAGGATCAATATTCATATCATCGTCAGCAAATTTATCTTTTATCCAGAAAGTAAAATAACCTTCATCTGAATTCACTTTAAAGACCTGCTTGGATTCCATGGTCATACCCTCACCTACGGAAACCAGCTTACCGTCTAATACTTCCTGTGCTCCACCGCCGCTTACAAAAGCATGTTCTTTTCCGATAGAACCACTCATGAATCCGTTGCATTCACCTTCAAACTCGTCCCAGGTAAGATTTATCTGGTATTCAATTGCATATAATTGACTGAAAAACAAGACAGTTAACAATAATATCAACTTTTTCATTAAAACTCCTGCAACAAGAAATCAGATTTTTGAATTACATCGTCAAGTAAAATGTTCACAACTGATATTGAGATCAGTGATTATTGAATCTATAAGTCTATATCTTCTTCAAAATTACCTATGCTGTCATCCACTTTGATAATTTGAATAAAGCCTACACCTTTTTTATCGAGATCGATCCCGTTTTCTTTGAGAAGATCTGCCAATTGATGTGCAACATCTTTATTTTCCACATGAGCGAAGATCACGTTGGAGTGTTTCGATTTGCCTTGCGCCATGTAACTGAGGCCGGCAAATACAGGTACTTCATAGGCTAATTTCTTGGCCATGGAAACAGCATCAAGAATAGAAGCATTAGTAATTCCCACTTCTACCATCGCATTCATAACTTCCGATTCTACATTTGATTCGTTCAGAGTCAATATCATCAGGTAGTTTTTACCATCAGATTCTTTCAGTTCTTTCTCATCATATTTTTCCAGGATATTTATCACATCATCTTTTGTTTTACTTTTAAGCAATTCCTCACAGAATTTTTCCTTTTTAAGAAGGCGGTTTGATTGAGCCAGAAGCTGCAGGTATTCCTTATTCTGATCTTCAGAACAGCCAAAAAAGAAAATTATCCTGGCAGGTCCCATTTCAGGATTTTCATATTCAATGCCATCTTTAAAGATAACGATGCACATAAAAAGTTTTTCTACCACATTGCAGCGAGCATGAGGAAGAGCAATTCCAGGCATCAATTCGGTATTTGCCATGTTTTCCCGTTTATTTAATGCTTGCAGGAATTTCTTCTGATTCTTGATATAATCGTGATTGTAAACATGGTTTACCAAACCTTCAAAGAGATCTTTTTTGTTCTTTACATCAGGATCGATAACTATCAGATTTTTATCAATCATGTTTTTCCACATAATTTCTCCTTAAAAACTTTCCCTTTTAAATCTTGTGAAGCCAAATTTTAAAAGCAATGGTGCAAGAAGAGCGCTTATTATTACCATCAGAATTGTGGCCGAGAGGATATCGGTTGAAATTACTTGTTTTTCCAAAGCCATATTAGCCACGATGAGAGCTACTTCCCCTCGTGGTATCATTCCCGTGCCTATCCGAAACGAACGGATAGTGTCAAAATTATTCAGTCTGGCACCTAATCCACTGCCAATTGCTTTTCCTGCAATGGCAAGAACTACAAAAGAAAGCAGGAATATAGGTTCAGCTTCGATATCAAATAGATTGAATTGCAAACCTATACTAACGAAAAAAACATCCACAAAAAAAGATTTTCCAATATTTGTTATGCCTGTTTGCACGGCATTCTTGTGATGTGTCTGCCCCAAGAACAACCCAGCAAAATACGCTCCCGTAATAGCGGCTAAACCGGTCATTTCGGCGAACCATGAATACAGAAATGCGGTTGCAATTGCTAAAGATAAAACCACATTATTAAGCAGTAATTTTTTCAAATTCAAAAAAAATGGTTGTAAGATAAAAATGCCAAAAAGAAAAGAAACCAAAAAGAATACTGCTATTTTTATCAGGGAAATTGAGATAGTTGAACCGGCTTTTGCTGAACCAGCAGTTAATCCAAATATAAAGGTCAGCAGAAGAATTCCTACAATATCGTCAATAATTGCAGCATTAACAATACATCTTCCTTCCAGGCTTTTCATTTTACCCAGATCAAACAGGGTCATCACACTCACGCTTACGCTTGTAGCAGTAAAGATCACACCCACAATTAATGCCTGAGAAACATTATGTAAAATGAAATAAGTTAAGAAAAAGCCTGAAGCAAATGGCAAGATAATACCACCTACAGCAGGTAACAATGCCTGGCGGGAATCTTCCCTGATCTGTTTAATATTTGTTTCCAGACCTGCTTCAAAAAGCAGAAAGAGTACACCGACTTTGGCTATCCAGGTAATTACTTCCTCAGGTTCGATGAAATGCAAAAGAGTAGGTCCTAACACAATTCCCAAGAACAGCATTCCTATTACCGGGGGTTGTTTAAATTTTTTGGAGATGGCTCCAAGTACTTTAGAGAAGAAGATGATTACTGCCAGATGTAATAAAATACTATTTTCCATTATTCTTCTTTATAATCCTTTGCTGATTTATATGTTGATCGTATGTTTTTGTAAATTCATGTTGACCGGTTCCGGTAGCAAAAAAGAAGAAATAATCAGTTTCTTCGGGCTCCAGAACCGCTTGAATAGAAGTAACAGAAGGATTACAGATAGGAGTAGGTGGCAGACCATAATGTTTGTATGTATTATAAGGAGAATCTATGCTTAAATCTTTATAATATATTTTTTTCCTGGTCTTATCTTGTTCTTCTAAAGCATATGCAATCGTTGGATCTGCCTGCAGTTTGTAGTGATAATTCAGCCTGTTCAAATACACACTGGCAATGGTGGGTTTTTCTTTTTCTATCCGTGCTTCACATTCTACGATCGATGCCAGGATTATAACATTATAGAAACTCAATATCTCATCAGGTACAAAGTTCAGATCGGCTGTTTGAGAAAAAAAGCTTTTTACAAGGTGAGAAATAATATACTTCTCACTAACTCCTTCCGGGAAATGATACGTTTCGGGATAAAGAAAACCTTCTAGGCTGGAAATTGAAAAGCCGGTAAATTGCTTTGCGATCTGAGGATCATTGCAAATATCCAGAAATTGCTGGAAATCTCCAAATTCCTCTTTGGCTAACAGTTTGCACGTTTTTCTTACAGATAATCCTTCCGGAATAGTTACTTTACGAAGAACTACTTTACCGGATTTTATTGTGTCTATTACATCAGATAAAGCTAATTTACCTTTAAATAAATATTTCCCATAACTTAGAATTCCATCCGATTTTGTTAATTTAATAAACACATAAAATGAATTTTTACTACGGATCACTCTATGATCAGAAAGTTTCTGAGCTATTGAGAGAGCTGTTTCACCTTTCTTAATTTCCACCAGAACTTCATTAACCTGTTTGGGTAGAAAAAACAGAAACATTATATAAGCTGTTATAAAAACAAATAGTATTAAAGATATAATTATTATTTTCTGATATAATTTCATTCGCTGTTTTCCAGGTAGTTTCTTAATATTAAAGATGCAGCAACCTTATCGATCACATCTTTACTCTCGTGAATGTTGTATCCCATTTCTTGTAAAGCTTCATTTGCTTCTACGGTTGTGTATCTTTCATCCCACAGAATTACAGGAATAGAAATATCTTTTTTCAACTTCTCAGCAAAATCACGCACTTCTTTGGTTTTTTGAGTATCTTGTCCAGCAAGGTTCAACGGTAACCCTATAATGATTTTTCCAATATTTTCTTTCTTAATTATACTGGTAATTTCATCAAGAAGACCATCATTATTAATTATTACTTTGTAGGGACGGGCAATAATCTGCATCGGATCGCTAATGGCAATGCCAATCCGCACCGCACCATGATCGATGCCCATAATTCTATATAATGCCATATGTCAGTTCTTTCCTGTAAACGATGTGGACAAGTTGGTTGTTATCTGTCACAGAGAAGGGTTGTTTGTGTCCTCTTCTTTTTTCTCTTCATCTTTTTCTTTCAATTTTGCGATCAGGTCTTTTTTTGCTTCGATCTCTTCTTCAAATTTTTTGATCTTCTTGATGTGTTCTTGAATCTTACTACTTTCTTTAAACTCTTTTTGATTATTATATATAAAATTACCAATTTCCGTTTTTTGATCTTTTATTTGTGCTTTTAATCCACTTATGTTCAATTTCAGGGCAGATATCTTGCTGACTTCCTCAACTTTATCGAAAACCTTTAATAATACAGTATTTGCCTCTTTTCGAATGTTTTCAAAAAAAGCTTTTTTATCCATGTTCACCTCCAAAAGCATTTTGATATTCTTCATAAACGTTTTTTTGTCAATTTTTTTAAAATATGATTTCATTATACAGAACATTATATATAAAAAAACTACTTAACGGTAGAATTAATAATTTTTGGTATTAATTTTGCGTAACTAATAAACATTATGAAATAAAAAAAAGATTTGGAGAAATAGTAATGAAAAGAATTTTATTTATTTGTATTATATTGATTTTAATATCGGTTCTTTATTCATCAAAATTACCGATTGATCTAAATTATGAGAAAACCGATTCCCGGCTTTTAAGAAATGATATTTATGGAATAGAAGCTAATTTCATGTTGTCAGAGATCGTATCATTCGATGTGAATACACCGGAAGGAACTTTTTCACAGTTAAATGTGCCCGGTTATACTCATACAAGTAACATAGGTGCACCAAAGCTTCCGGCAATAAGAAAGATAATTGCTGTTCCTTTTGGAGCTGAGATCAAGATAACATCTCTGAACTATCAATCTACAGAATACCGTTTGGATGATTATGGCATAAACTATCCTGTAATGCCTGCTCAACCACCGGTTCCCAAAAGTGCAGATCCCTCTACAATTAAATTCAAATATGATGCGCAAGCATATCTGGAAACCAGTTATTCAGATAAAAACATTGTGCGTGTCGAAGAAATCGGGATAATGCGCGGAGTAAGATTATTTACACTGATCGTAGAACCAATCCAATACAATCCGGTTTCAGGGTTAATAAAGGTTTTCAATAATATCGATGTTTGTGTTGATTTTACAGGAGCAGATCTGGCTGAAACAAATTTAAGAAGAGCTAAAACATACTCTCCTTATTTTGAATCTGCTTACCAGAATTATATTTTTAACTATACTCCAATATCTTCAAGAGAAGACTTAACCAGATATCCGATAAAGTATGTAATCATTTCCGACCCGATGTTCGAAGCACAATTGGAACCCTTTATTGATTGGAAAATTCAGAAAGGTTTCGAGGTAATTGCCGGTTATACCAATGATCCGGCAGTTGGAGGTACAACCACATCCATAAGGAATTATATTCAAACTTTGTGGGATGCTGCAACTCCTGAATCTCCAGCTCCTTCATTCATTCTGTTCGTTGGAGATGTTGCTCAGATCCCTGCCTGGAACGGAAGTACAGGCGGTCATATTACGGATTTGAATTATGTTAAAATGGAAGGGGGAGACTATCTTCCTGAAATTTATTATGGAAGATTCTCGGCTAATAATGAAACAGAACTGCAACCTCAAATAGATAAAACGCTTGAATATGAAAAGTACGAAATGCCTGATCCTTCTTTCCTGGGTGAAGTTGTGATGATAGCCGGAATGGATGCTTACCATGGCAGTACCTGGGGAAATGGACAGATAAATTATGGAACTGATAACTATTTTAATGCTGCTCATGGAATTCTTTCGCACACATATTTGTATCCCAATTCAGGAAGCAACTCTGCAAATATTATCCAAAATGTCAGCGATGGTGTAAGCTATATCAATTACACAGCTCATGGTAGTTCAACTTCCTGGAGTGATCCCAGTTTTACAATTGCCAATATAAACGGTTTACAGAACGAAAGTAAATACTGCCTTGCTGTGGGTAATTGCTGTTTAACAAATAAATTTGAAGTACTGACCTGTTTTGGTGAAGCCTGGCTGAGAGCAGAAAACAAAGGTGCTATTGGCTACATTGGCGGCACAAATTCTACTTATTGGGATGAAGACTATTGGTGGGGTGTTGGTGCAGGTACAGTCACTGCAAATCCTACATATGCAGGCACAGGTCCCGGTGCTTATGACGGCATGTTCCACGATCATGGAGAACCTTTTAATGAATGGTATACAACCTCTTATGCTGTTATCATGGCTGGAAATTTAGCTGTTGTTCAGGGAGGAGGAATGATGAATTATTATTGGGAGATTTACTCGATTATGGGCGATCCATCTTTAACCGCCTATTTCGGAGTTCCTTCTGATAATATCGTTAGCTATCCTTCCACTATATTCCTGGGGCTGACTTCAGTTCAAATTTCAGCAGAACCATATTCTTATGTGTCAATTTCAATGAATGGAGTTAGTCATGGAGTTGGTCTGGTTGATGCCTCAGGTGTTATCGATCTGGAGATTGATCCGTTTGTCACTCCGGGTCTTGCTCAATTAGTAATTACCCGTCAAAATAGAGTGCCGATCATTGAAGATATCGAAGTTATTCCTAATGCCGGTCCTTATATTATTGTCAGCGATTTCGTTATTAATGATGATAATAACAATATACCCGAATACAATGAAATTATTACTCTGGATGTAACATTTGAAAATGTAGGCATAGAAGAAGCTTTAAATGTTAATGCTACTCTCAGTACAGATGATACTTATATAAACATTATTTCCGATTATGTTGAAATTGGTGATATTGCTGCTGGTTCCACTATTACAATTACAGATGCTTTCGAAATTGATATTGCTGATGATATCCCTGATCAGCACCAAATATTCTTTGATGTTGAAATAGTGGGTTCAAGCACCTGGAATTCAGTAATAAATATCATCTTTAATGCCCCAGCTTTTGAGATTGGGAATATGATAATTAACGACAGCGGTGGTAATGGTATACTAGATCCTGGTGAAACCGCTACTCTCTCTGTACCAATTACAAATATCGGGCATGCAACTTCTCAGGATATTTTTTCTCAACTGATAAATGGAACTCCAAATTTGATAACACTTATTGAAGATTCTTTTAACCTTACAGGACTTGCTCCTGAAGAAGAAGGATATGCAGACTTTGATATTGAGGTTGATGAAGGTGCCGAGCCCGGGACAATTGCAATACTAGATTTTATTGCTACCAGCGGTGGTTATAATCTCAGCAATACTTTCTATCTGACTATAGGCTTAGTTGTCGAGGATTTCGAAACAGGTGATTTTTCAATGTATCCTTGGGAATTTATTGGAAATGCAGATTGGCAGATTACTGACCTCGAAGTTTATGAGGGTGTTTATAGTGCAAAATCTGGAGTTATTTCTCATAATCAATCTTCGACCATATTTGTTGAACTTGATGTGATTGCTGATGGAGAAATCAGTTTCTGGAAAAAAGTATCATGCGAAAATGACCCTAATGGTACTGATTATGATTACTTAGCTTTCTATATTGATGGAAATGAACAAGCCAGATGGGATGGCGAAATTGATTGGAACGAAGAATCATATTTTGTAGCAGCAGGAAATCACAACTTCAAATGGATATATGATAAAGACGGTTATGTAAGTTCTGGTCAGGATTGCGCCTGGATAGATTATATAGTATTCCCGCCATTTGAACCTGAGGTATCTACTGATGATATGTCAGTGATTCCTTCTATCATTAAACTCTGTGGAAACTACCCTAACCCATTTAATCCAAGTACAACTATAACCTACAGTCTCAATAAAGATTCAAAAGTTACATTGGAAATCTATAACATCAAAGGACAAAAAGTAAGAACCCTGGTCAACAAAGAACAACCTGCAGGAAATTATAAGACAATCTGGAATGGTAAAGATGATAATGATAGAAGTATAGCAAGTGGTATCTACTTCTATAAAATGAAAGCTGGTGGAAGATACACCAGTACTAAGAAAATGATTTTATTAAAATAAAAAAAATAGGAGAGTATAATGAAAACTTTAAGAAATGTTGTTTTATTGTCACTTCTTCTTTTGTTAAGCGCAACCGGTTTATTCGCTTCACAAGGGTTTGAAGTGTCTTTCAATCAACCTGTAAGTTCCGAGTATGACCTTGAGTTTGAGCTTGGTGACTACAGGCTGAATGAAACACAGAAAAATGGCAAAATGTTCACTGAGATCGATTTTGCAGGTAGTGTGGTAACAAACAAAAAAGGATTTGCTGCACTTCCCTACATTCATGCCTCAGTTCAACTTTCTAATGACAGAAACGTAACTACAGAAATTATATCAACAGACTATGTTGAATACAGCCTGAATTACCCGCTTTTACCTTCCAGAGGTATTATCTACCGTAATCAGGATCCTTCCACGATTCCCTACGAAATTGCTGACGAATCCATTATTGATGAGTTTTATCCAAAGGACATTGCAGAAGCAACTGAACCATTCATCCTGCGGGATATTCGCGGTACAAATGTCTATGTTTATCCTTTCCAGTATAATGCTGCCAGAAACATTCTGCGAGTTTATACGAATGTAATAGTTAAACTAATCGAGAACAACACACCTGTAATTAATCCACTCATTTCTGCAAAAAGAAAAGTAGCCAGAGAAATGAATTCACTCTACAAGACTGTATTCATTAATTATGATGAAACCAGGTTTGAGCATGAACTTGCTGATTTCGGTTCTATACTTGTGATCCGAACGCCTCGTGATATTGATGCTATTGCTCCATATATTCAATGGAAAAGAGAAAAAGGATTCACGGTTTACGAAGAAGAAGTAGTAACCGGAACAAACGTGATCAGCCTTGTAAGCAGCCAATATACAGCCCATAATGATATTCTATATGTTCAATTGGTTGGTGACTGGGCAGATATTCAGGGACCCACAGCGGGTGGTGCTGCTGCTGATCCAAACCTGGGTTGTGTGGTTGGTGGAGATATCTACATGGATCTGATCGTGGGAAGATTCTCTGCAAATAGTACCACGCATGTAACTACTCAGGTAAATAAGACCATCACCTACGAAAGAGATCCTGATATGGGAGCTGACTGGTATAAAGCTGCTGTTGGTATTGCCTCCAGTCAAGGAGCAGGTATAGGAGATGATGGAGAAGCTGACTATGAGCATATGAATGTTATCTGGAATGATAAGCTCGATCCTTTTACCTACGATACTTATACTCCCATCTATGATCCTTCAGCTAATGCAACTATGGTTGCAAATGCTGTAAATGCAGGCACCAGCATTATTAATTATTGCGGGCATGGTTCTATGACTTCCTGGGTTACTTCCGGATTTAATAATACACATGTTAACTTGCTGACAAATGGTGATAAATTACCCTTTATCATTTCCGTGGCTTGTGTGAACGGAGCTTTTGATGATGGGGAATGTTTTGCCGAAGCCTGGCTGAAAAAGGATGGTGCCGGAGCAGTTGGAATGTTCGCAGGTAGTATTAATCAAACCTGGGCACCACCCAT
>JACNIV010000299.1 GCA_014382915.1 Candidatus Cloacimonadota bacterium
GCAAAATTAAAATGAAAACCGTTGGCGTTTTATTTTTTTCCAAATCAGTTGAAACGCTTTGTGAACAAGCAACAATAACTTGTGCTGTTTTTGATGGTAAAGAGAGAATTGCTATTCTCAATAGAAAAGATTATTCCGATGATATTATCACAAACATCAATAATGCTCTTCATTTTGTAAAACAAGAACTTCGCGTAAAATATGTAATGACAGGTAAGGCTCAAAGAGAAGAATCTTATGAAATTCCATTAGAGGTAATTCGCGAAGCAATTGTGAATGCAGTTGCTCATCGTGATTATTTCATATATGGATCACATACAACCATTGAAATTTTTGATGACAGAATAGAAATATCGAATCCTGAAGGATTACCAAAAGGTCTGTCTGAAATAGAGTTTGGCACAAAAGCTGTTCGTCGAAATCAAATAATTGCTATTCTTCTACAAAGGGTTAATCTAGTTGAAAATATGGGAACGGGAATCAATAAGATAAAGAAATTATTAAAAGACTCAGGAAATAAGGACGCTACGTTTATCTTTAAAGATTTCTTCACAATAATTTTTCATAGAGAAGCAACTTCTAAAATAAAAAATGGCGGAGTAAATGGCGGAGTATTTGGCGGTGTAAGTGACGGAGTAAATCAAGTCTTTGAATTAGTCGAAACCAGTCCAAATATTAAAGTTAAAGATATACAAATACATTTAAAATATTCAACAAGAACGATTGAACGATACATTAAAATATTAAAAGAAAAAGGATTAATCGAATTCAAGGGTAGTTCAAAACTTGGTGGTTATTTCGTGAAACGATCTGAAAAAAAACTATAATAATGCTTCTGTGATAGAAGTTTAATAATATATAAATGGCAGAAAAGAAAAGACAGTATCTTTCCGAAGAGTTCATAGCGCAGCTTGATAAATTCAATCTGCGCGCCAGGCTCATCGTAGAAGGATTTATCACTGGTTTGCATAAATCTCCTTATCACGGTTTCAGTGTGGAATTCTCTGACCACCGGCAATATAATCCGGGTGATCCCATCGGTAAAGTAGATTGGAAAGTTTATGCCAAGACAGACCGTTATTACATTAAAAGATACGAAGAGGAAACCAATCTTAAATCATATATTATTGTGGATCACAGCGCCTCGATGGGCTATTCATCGGGTAAAACAACCAAGCTGGAATATGCCAAGGCTTTTGCTTCCGCGCTTGCTTATTTGATGATCACCCAGCAGGATGCGGTGGGATTGCTTTCTTACACAGATAAAATTACAGGTTATGTCCCACCCCGTTCCATGCGCTCTTATCTGAATGTTATTTTCAAAGAACTGTATCACCTGAAATCCGAAGAAACAACTCAAACCGCAAAGGTGCTTCACTCCCTGGCAGATCGCATTAAAAAAAGAGGTCTTATAATTCTTATTTCCGATATCATCGATGACCCCGATGAAATACTACAGGGATTGCAGCATTTTCGTCATGCCGGTCATGAAGTTATATTATTTCATATCCAGGATAAGCAGGAAGTAGAATTTGAATTCAAAAGAGAGACCGAATTCGTGGATGCGGAAACAGGTGAGAAGATAGTTGTTTCACCCTGGCAGATAAGAAACGAATACAAAAAAGTGTATAAAGATAATGTGGAATATCTGCAGAGAAAATGTTACGAATCACGCATCGAATATAATCCCATTACTACTGAAACGCCATTTGAACAGAATTTATTAAACTATCTTATCAAGCGTTCAAAATTGATGTGAGAATAAACAAGGTTTGTGAAACCTTAGGGTTCTACAAAATAGAGCGTTTTGTCATCCTGCCTACCAAGCCGAAGCTTGCGAAGGCTGGAAGAATTCTTGATGCTGTTATCAATGAAGGATCTATGCTTATAATGAGATTCTTCGTCGAATGCCTTTGTGAGTCAATCCTCAGAAAGACAATTATTTTTCAATTTTGCAGAATCTTTTACTTAAGCAGCAGACATTTCTTACTATCTATATTTTCCCCATCAATTTTTAGATGAATTAAATAAATACCTGTAGGCTGCGATTTACCATTTTCATCGATTCCATCCCAGACAACTTCTCTCGTTCCTATCCGGCAGCTGCCGGATGGGAACGCACCAAGTATTTTAATCTTCTGACCTTTTATATTGTAGATTATTATTTCGGTGTTATTCTCGGTGTTCTCGGTGGTGAATTCTATTGTCGTTGTGGGATTGAACGGATTAGGATAGATCCCAACAATTTGAGTTCTTAAATTCTGAATATCGTGTGAAGTGCCACTACCCGATTCTTTTTCCAATACATTAGAAAATGCAGCCTCCGATTCCACTCCATTCGTATAAACTGCCTTCACGGCATACTGGTAGAACTGAGGAGCAAGGATAATCCATTCGGTATCCACAAAGAATGTATCGACCAGTTCTGCACCGATCCATATCCAGGTGGATGGCACGTTAATATTAACCTGCAGAAAGCGGTACAGATTGTAGTATTCAAAATCTCTACCGGTAACAGGTGGAGGATTCCAGGTTATAGTCACTTCAGTTTCTTCGGGGTTCAATACAGCTGTTACATTTGTCGGTGGAAAGGCTACTTCTTCCAGGATAATGGTTCCCATATCATGATTTGAATTGC
>JACNIV010000300.1 GCA_014382915.1 Candidatus Cloacimonadota bacterium
TCTGAATAATTTTGAAAAAGTTTATAAGTAAGATTCTCTCTGGTAACCTTTTCAATAGTTGATTCAACGGGTAACTTTCATATTTAACCATTGAAAAGGTCTAATTGAAAGAATTCCTCTGTAGGTAAACCATTTTCAAGGTTGATTTATCTTCTTGTTGAATATTTTTTCAACGGTTGAAACTCTGGAAAGGCAACATAACCATTGAAAAGGTCTAATTGAAAGAATTCCTCTGTAGGTAAACCATTTTCAAGGTTTTCTTTATTTCAGCATAATCATCTTTTTAGTTTCGTTGTAGCTCTGGGTTTCCAGTTTATAGAAATAAATACCGGAACCATACTGCGTAGCATCCCAGGTAAGTTCATGTTCCCCGGCTTCGTATTCGTATGTTTCCAGAAGCTGACCTTTTACATTGTAGATGGTTAACTTACCAGTCTCGCCTTCTTTGATAGAGAATTCAATAAATGTACTCGGGTTGAATGGATTAGGATAATTGCTACACAGGAAAGTATTCTGCGGCAATACCGGAACAGGTTCTTCTTCCGGGATGGTTAAAGTAACAGGTCCGTAGGTATTCGTATTTCCGCCGCCATCTACAGTTTCCAGCCAGTACCAGTAGGTTTGTCCCACTGTTACATCATATTCATCGGTGAATTGATAGTCTGTAGGTTCGGATGTAGTTCCGGCACCCGGTATTAGCCCGGAGTTGTTAATACAAAAAGTTGTGTTATTTTCAAGAGCGTTTTCTGTTTTTCCCCTGTAAATATTCCAGCCCAGGTTGTTAGTTTCGGATTGGGTTGTCCAGTGCAGGGTTGGTGTACAATTTGCATAAATGGCGTTAAAAGAGGAAAGTGTAACAGGAAGGGGGTTGTCATTACCCGCATTCGGTGAGCCGGGTACATCTCCAATATCTATCCAATCATCCATGCTTGTTCCATTATTCGGGTATCCGGTTCTTTCAAAAACGTGATCTTCCGGCCAGGTGATTCCATCTGCACCAAAATGATCTATCACTGCCCTGGTGCCATTATCCAGTTCCAGCCATTCAATTCCATCATTCAAATACATTGTAGATTCATATTGATCTGCCGTAAATCCGTAAGTAGATTCAAAGTTCGTTTGATCACGAGCGATAACATAATATTCATGGGAAGCGAGCTGACCGGAAAGAGCAGCACTGAGATTAGCAGGAGATGAACCATTATAATGAATTAAACTGCAGTTAGAAAGATCGATGGCACTGGCAGTGTTATTGTATATTTCTACAAAAACACCTCTGGAAAACCTGGTGTCTATTTCTGTTATAATTAAATCTCCCGTTCCGGGAAATAGGTTGATCATATCATGTGAACCAAGGTAACTGAAAGTATCGATTGCATATTCATCCCATTCACCATTAGTTCCGGGGTCCTGCGGTCCACTTGCCGGAGAAGTGATCGTCGACTTACGTACATAGGTTTTATCTTTTGCAAAATCAATATCACCGGGAATGCCTATCCTGTCTATTTCCACACTATTTTTAAGAAGGCGAACCTGGTCATTTCCATTAAAATTAATAACTCCGTTGTCGGTATCATCAGCAACACTTAATATTACCGGATCAGCTCCTGAATTGGCAAGAACGAACACTTCACCATGAGCCAGGGTTCCGCTGTAATTATAAGTATTTCCCCAAATGCCGTCACCATTTAAATCCTTTTCCAAACTGTATGCAGAAAGGTCAACCGTAACTCCGGTTCCATTATAAATTTCTATTGCCTTATTATAACTGCTTCCTTCTATATATTCCGAAATTATCAGTTCGGGTTCAGAACCCCATATACTAACTAAATCCGTATAAACAGGTAAATGATCGGAAGCATAATAAAGAGCATCGGCAACATTGGCAGGAACAGCGGAGTTAGTTCCCTCATTTACAGATTGATTAAAATGAGCCCCATCATTACCATAAGTTGTGTAACTATCGGCAACGTATTCGATACCTGCACTATTATTGATCTCATAGGAAGAAAATATAAAATCAAAACGGTCATCAAGCCCACCGCTGGCTCCACCGCCAAAAGAGGTTAGCCTGGAAGACTGCGAATGAACGGATGCGTAAGTAGCATTACTATGCCAGCTTCCTACCTGATCGGATAGATCCTGAGCCTTGCCTATGTTATTTGTTTCACTGGCAATGAACTTCTGGTAACCAGTTTCACTGCTGGTGTAAAAATTCATGTCTCCCACGATGATAAATTCGGTACCTTCCGAAAGCGAGTTCAGATAATTACGCAACACTGTTGCTTCCGCTAATCGTTGAGTTACATTTTCCGGAAGATCTCCCGCTTTTAAATGACAACTGTAGAAACGAATTGAATTTCCACCTATCGAAACCACATATTCTGAAATATCCCGCAGGGTTGTGCTGATAACATCCTGCGAAAGAAGAGTTGCCACAGCAGATTTATAATAAAGCATATTATCCGTATCCGGTCCATTCACAAAGGTGGAAGCACTGTATTCATTATTTATCAAGTTCAACGTATTCAGCATCAGGGTCGCACCGGCTGAATTGACCATTTCCTGCATGAGAATAATATCCGGGTTTGAATTTTCAACGACGGTTTTGAAATCATCTGTTCTATCGGTGCTGGA
>JACNIV010000301.1 GCA_014382915.1 Candidatus Cloacimonadota bacterium
GGAACAAGATATTTTATCAATCAGTTCCAACGATGCTGGATAATTTGAAAAAGATATTGTTCTGTTTTATAATGAGTGCCGGATCGATTCTTTCACCTTTCCAACTGATGCCCCAATGCAGATGATTTCCCGTTGAGCGTCCGGTACAGCCCACTTCACCGATCTTATCACCGCAGATGATATAATCTCCCTTTTCCACATAGATATTGCTCATATGGATGTAAATGGAGCTGAGACCACAGCCATGATCTATCAATACAAATTTGCCATTGTAAAAATAATCTCCGGTTAATGCTACAATTCCGGTAGCCATTGACCTGATCTCGGTTCCCAGGGGAGCTGAAATGTCCAGTCCGTTATGTGGAGAAACGGGAGTCCCATTCAATATCCTGTTACATCCAAAAATTCCACTTACTCTTCCATTCTCAACAGGGATCGTAAAATTATCTAAGTAGATATTCTGGTTATTATAAATTCTTTCCCGGGTCTTTTTTAGCGTAGCAGATTCACGTTCAATCCTATCTATTACATCTTTATCTTTTGGGTCTTCAAGATATTCAGGTGGGATATTATCGATTCTTTGAGTTTCATATTCACGCTTTGTCAGGCAGAACTCAGTCGTTTCCATTTGGCCATTTTGCATGACTATGGTTAAAATATGACGTAACTTTGAATCACGGTCGAAACCAATTATGAAAGTACTATCTGCTAGCGGCATTTCCTGGTAATCTAAGAAGATCTTCTCAACCCTGGAAGAAACTTTTCCAACCAGGATACCACCCTGGGTTGCATTTCCCTGCAAAGTTAAAATATCTTCTGCCATAATTGATAGAGCGAGTGCCATGAAAAGAAAAATAAGCAGGTATTTCATCTATTGATTTAAAGTTTGATCAATTCAAAAGATTCTTGATTTACCCAGCCGCCCAGTCCATTGGGAAGTTTTATCAAGCTCCAGTTATTCTCTTCTCTCTCCACTTCAAATACCATACCTTCGTGAACAGTAAAAACACGCGTGAAATCTTCGCTTGGACCACTGTAACCAATAGCAGAAGGAGTGAGTATAACACCTTCGTTCCGGAAGTGATAAGAACGCCATTTAAGGAAACCGAGCAGCAGAAAGATGAGCAGGAAAAAAATGAGAACAGTTGTAATAAATATAGGAACCGTTCTTTCACGATTCCGGTAATAGATTATCATAAAACAGGTTAGTAGGATTATAAGAGCAAAAATTATAAGTGCAATAACAGCCAGCAGATTGATAGAAAGTGAATCGAATAGTTTCTCCCAGAAAGAGCGGATGACATCTTCTGAGTCGATTTCCTGTTTATCTTTGGTTAAGGTCAGTGCAAATTCCAGGTTTTTCCTGGCATTGGCATGGTCAGATTCGATCTTGAGGGCTTTTTTGTAATAAAGTATCGATCTTCCAATTTGATGAATCCGGAAATGACAATTTCCTATATTATAAAATAGATCTGCATTTACCAGACCTTCATTTTCGATGCTTAGAAAATCTCTCAAAGCATTTTCATAATTTTTTGTTTCATATTCGTGCAATGCATTTTGAAACACTTCCTCTATCTTTGATTCACCCGATAGAAGCAAACCGAAGGCAATGATCAATAAGATTAAGACCAGCTTTTTCATCAGCTCCTCATATTTTTGTTCTTGAAATATCAGCAATTATTTCTTTCAGGAATTTAAAATCATTCTCGATACTTTCGCGGGAAAACCCACCCGGCATAAATCGGGATTGATCGCATTTCTCCAAAAGGGTACTGATCTTTTCTGAAATGTCATGGGAGTCGGTTCTTTTTTGTACTTCGGTAAGAAGTTGATCTGTAGAACTTCCACGTGGTATTTTCAACTTATCTGCCAGGTAACTGCTGAGTCCCAGTTGAGCAGCAGAATAAAATTCGATCTGTCCTTTACCGGCATGAGCGGTAGCAGCCTTCATGTATTTGCGCAATATTTTATTTGCCTGTTTCTGCCTTTGATAATCGAGGTTACCGCTAAGTTTCTGACGTTCATTTGCATAAATATATGATACCGGCAGCAGTAAAATAAATGCTAACCAGAACAACCAGTAACCAAACTCATCAAAATAAATTGTATTATCTTTCAGTTTAATTTCGGTGATAATAAAACCGATATCTGCTCCTTCCCGTTCTACAGAAGATTGAGCAGCACTGCTGGAAATATAGGTCATATCACCTTCCTGCACATCCAAAGTATATTCACGGGTTTGTTGAATGATATATTTTTTCTGGTATGGATCAAAGTAGGAAAAACTAATGGGTGGGATCTTAAATACTCCTTTTTCCTGTGCAATTACAAGATACTTTATTGTTTTTGTACCTGATTTCTTATCTTCATTTATCTTTGTAGAAATTTCCGGATCAAGGAAACGTAAATTATTAATCTCTGGCAGAGCAGGAACTTCAAACTGCTTCAGGTTACCGGTTCCTTTTATATTTAAAGTATAAGTAAAGGAATCTCCAACTTTAATCTCGGTATCGCTTATACTGCTGGATAATGTGTATTGTCCTACCGCACCGGAGAACCCATTTGGGCGGTTTTCATAAGGTAATTCTTTTACATTTATGTATATTGATTTGCTTTT
>JACNIV010000302.1 GCA_014382915.1 Candidatus Cloacimonadota bacterium
AATAATGATTAATTGATAGTGGGGCTGAATCAGTTATAGACATCTGAAATAATGCATCCCAGCTATAATTATCCCATGAAACATAACCTACAATTTCATAATACTGGTTTTTTCTCATTTCTAAAAACATATTTACGTATTCTTCATTTACTACTTCAAAAGTAACGTGTTTTAGAGAGAATATAGGTGATAGATCTGTAAATGTACTATCTTGCAAAATATAACTAATTCTGTAAAAGTAATACAATGTATCGATTATATTGTTTGTATCCTGGAATGAAAAATCTATATTCAATGAAGTTATAAGATTATAGTTTATCTGACTATATTCTCCCTCGATAGTTTCACTTCTAAGCAGGTGGCATCCAAGTAAATTTTCTTCACCGCAATAATCCCAGAAAATATTTATTTCTTCATCTTGACCGTAAGCAAAAAAGTAAGTATTTAAGCTTGATGTATATAGAGGTTCCTCCAAATAAAAAATCATAAATATTATAAGGAAAATTATTAGAATACTCATTTTCATAATTAATCTCTCATTTTAATTTTATGAATATTCACGTTATCACTACAGAAATTTATTTTTTCTCTTTCAAAATTTAAATTCATAAAGATAAATTATTTTGTCAAGTAATTTTTAATTTTACGTTTCTACTCAAAGTTTAACGTTAACAAAAGAAGTCTAAAGCTTATTTTATGTCAAAATATTTTTTTATCGATTAACTACTTCATAAGAAGGTTAAAAAGAAATTGAGACTATTTCTGGAAATTACACCATATTAATAATTCCGTATATATTACATAAGGTGATAACTTCCTGTAAATATTAATGTTACTATGCATTTGTCATATTACTAAATAATTATTTGTTTGACACAGACATCATCAAAATGGTTTAAAGCCTACAGTTAATAAAAAAGGAGAGATTATGCAATTACAGGAAAAATTTATTATAGCTGCCAAAGAATATTCTTCCAGGATGGCTGTATATGATCAGGCAACAGGCAAGGATATTCCTTATGAAAGAATGCTGATAGCATCATTGATCCTGGCCAAGAAATTCGGTAAGTATAAAAGCCGGTACATAGGAATAATGGTACCCACTTCAGCAGGATGTATGCTTTCCATACTGGGGGTACTGATGAGTGGAAAGATACCGGTAATGATCAACTATTCCACGGGAGCTGGGGAAAATTCTATCTATGCGCAGGAGAAATGCAGTTTTAAAACCATCATCACCAGTAAAAAACTCCTGGAAAAGATCAATTGTGAACATGTACAGGGAATGGTTTACCTGGAAGATATCATGCCTTCCATAACTATCGTAGATAAACTTGGAGCACTGTTCAAATCAAAAATGTCAGCAAAGGCTTTATGTTCTAAGGTAAGGCATGGCAGCGATGATGATACTTCTGTAATTCTTTTTACCAGTGGTAGTGAAAAAGACCCTAAAGCAGTTCAATTAAGCCACAAGAACATTAACCATAATCTGGAGAATTTACCTAAAATCATTGATTTCTCTTTTGAAGACGTGTTTGCAGGCACACTACCTCTTTTCCATGTTTTCGGATTAACCACCAACTTCTGGCTGCCTATCACCATCGGGGCAGCTATTGTAGCACATGCCAATCCGCTGGATTACAAAGCAATTGTAGAATCTGTGAAGAAATATAAGATAACTCTTTTGATAGGAACTCCAACCTTTTTCCACGGCTATTTGAAAAAGGCCCAACCTGGCGATTTTGCTTCTATAAGATATTCACTGGCAGGAGCAGATAAGCTTCCCACAAAACTCAGAATGACATATTTAAAAGAACACAATATGGATATAATGGAAGGATATGGTGCCACCGAAACCAGCCCGGTTGTTTCTGTGAACGTGCCCAATGCAAACAGACCCGGTAGTATAGGAAAACCAATTCCCAATGTTAAAGTGAAAATACTTGATATCAATACTGACAAAGAACTACCACCTAACAGCGAAGGGAAAATATTCGTGAAAGGTGATCTGGTTTCTACCGGCTACCTGGGAGATATAGAAGAAACATCTCTTCACATGCGTGATGGCTGGTATGATACCGGTGATATGGGAATTATTGATAAGGACGGATTCATGTGGCATCGGGGCAGGCTGAAGAGATTTGTGAAAGTAGCAGGAGAAATGGTGTCATTGGTAAAAGTGGAAGAAGTATTAAGCAAATATCTGCCGGATGACGTATTATGTTGTGTTGTAGATGTACCCAACCCGACTAAAGGTTCGGATGTTGTAGCTGCTGTTGCTACTGGTGAATTTGATAGAAAGAAAGTACTGAAACAGATGGCAAAAGAATTACCGCCCATTGCAGTTCCCAAAGAATTCTATGTTGTTGAAGATATTCCCCTCATGGGCAGCGGTAAAGTAGCTTTCCGGGAAGTGGAAAAGATCTGCCGCGATATGCAGGAAAACGGTAAAAAATAAATCGAAAGGGCTGATGAAGATCAGCCCTTTATTTTCTCTTAGAATTTATAACTTATTCCTATTGAATTGATCCCAAGTTCTACATTGAACCTGTCCGAGCGGTTCATTCTACAAATAAGATAGCTGATTCCACTACCTATAATAGCACCTATAAA
>JACNIV010000303.1 GCA_014382915.1 Candidatus Cloacimonadota bacterium
AAAATGGCAGGATATTTATACCCTGCCGGATTCACGAAGTATGATCCATCGTTATCATTACAGCCTGGCAGCGATCCCCGCCTCAAATTACAAACCCAGACTCGCAGATGACAGGCTGGGACATTTTACAACCATTTACCAGGATTATTCAAATCTTCTTACCGAAGACCCTTATGTACGCTATATAAATCGCTGGCATCTCGAAAAAGAAGATCCCAAAGCAAAGATTTCCAAAGCTAAAATACCTATTGTTTTCTGGCTGGAAAATACGATTCCGGTAGAATTCCGGGAAGCCTGCCGTAAAGGATTACTACTCTGGAATGATGCCTTCGAAAAAATCGGGATAACGGATGCGATTGTAGTAAAAGAAATGCCCGATGATGCTGATTGGGACCCTGCAGATTCACGATATAATACTATCCGCTGGTTTATACAGCCCGGTGGAGGATATGCTGTAGGACCATCACATGCTAATCCTTTTACCGGAGAACTATACGATGCCGATGTTCGTATCAGTGTAGATTTCATGCGTTATTTTTTCTTAGAATATGAAGAACTGATAAATCCCTGCGGATGGGTACAGGGTTTGCAATCTGCCAGATGGGAAGAGACCGATCTGAATAATTATTACGAAGGTGATGCCTTTGCCAGTGGTTTGTCTCAACAGATGTCATTCGGCTGGAACATCCTGCAAACCAGGGGAATTTTCCAGGAGAATACCGTCGATATGAAAGAATTTGTTGATCAGGGAATAATTGCACTGGTTGTTCATGAAGTGGGTCACACATTGGGTTTGCGCCATAATTTTAAAGCAAGTACATATTACAAAACGGAAGAACTTCAGGATAAAAAATTCACTTCCAAAAATGGCATCAGCGGTTCTGTGATGGATTACACTCCTTTGAACCTGGCACCGATAAATGGAAAACAGGGTGATTATTTCCAGGTACAACTCGGTAACTGGGATTATTGGGTAATCGAATATGCTTATTCCATCTTTGACGAAAAGAAAGAAACAAAGGAACTGGAAAAAATAGCCCGTAAATGTACTGAACCGTACCTGGATTACGGTACAGATGAAGATACTTACGGTTATTCCAGCAGGGGTGTAGATCCACTCTGTAATATGTTCGACTTGGGCAGCGATCCTATCAGTTATCATGAAGAGCGCATCGAGCTCGCCCGTGAAATATGGAAAGACATTCCCAAAAACTTTGAAAAGAAAGGGAAATCATATAAGAAATTACGTTCGGTTTTCGGTTTAGCTTTGCGTGAATACAGAAGTGCAGCAAATAATGTAAGTAAATATGTAGGGGGATTATATTCTCATCGCGATCATATCGGTGATCCTGATGGCAGACCACCTTTCGAAGTAGTTTCGGCTGCAGAGCAGAGAAGAGCCTTGAATTTCCTGACTCAAAATATTCTAGCAGAAAATGCCTTTGATTTTGATCCGGAACTTTTGAATAAACTTGTCCTGGAAAAAATGGGCAAATTCACCGGCAGCATCTGGGAAGCTGAAAGACAGGACTACCCAATCCATACAGTGGTTGCAGAAATACAGGCTATAATCCTGTCCCATCTATACGACTCGATAGTGCTGGGAAGATTACATGACAATGCAGTTAAATTCGATGAGAATGCTGACATATTTACTATGGCTGAGATGTTCCTTACAATGAAAAATTCTATCTGGAATGAACTGACAGATAGCGGCAATATAACAGTTACCGGCGTGAACTGCAGAGGATCCATCTTTACAGGCTGACTCAGATCATTCTTGAAAACAACAATGTTCTTCCCAAAGATGCCGTCTCACTTGCCAGGGCAAACCTGAAAGAAATTCAAAAACAGATCAGTGAGATGAATAAAGCAGAACTGGATACAATTACCCTAGCTCATCTGGATGAAATCATGGATAATATAGATGCTACATTGGATGCTCAGCTTCTGATTAAGTAATGAAAAATCTTCATACAGTTACTTTCACCGGGACATGCTTTTTTATTTACACTTAAATTCAATTCCAAAATCTGTGCTATAAGGGGTATCAATGAAATTCAGGTTATTAATTTCATTAATAATATTGATCACTATAATTTCCTGTTCTCAGGAAGCCGTTCCACCCATCGCCAAAGTTGTACCCGATACTACCATTATTCATGAAGTTCAACTTATTGATAATTACGCATGGCTCAAAGATAAAACCCGCACTGAACACGAAGTACTGGAATATATCAAGGCAGAGAACAGATATACAAAACAGAAGATAAAACATACGAAACGTTTCCAGAAGAAATTATACAAGGAAATCGTAAGCAGGATGAGCGATACCGACTTGAGTGTTCCCGTGAAAAGAGATAACTATTACTACTATTCCCGCAGTGAAAAAGATCAACAATACAACATTTATTGTCGGAAAAAAGACAGTATGGATGCAGATGAAGAAATTTACCTGAATGTAAATAAACTGGCAAAAGGATATGATTACTACTCAATTTACAATATGAGTATAAGCACCAACCAACGCTATCTTGCTTACGGACTTGATACAAACGGATCTGAAATTTATACTCTTAAGATCAAAGACCTGGAAACAGGTGGATATCT
>JACNIV010000304.1 GCA_014382915.1 Candidatus Cloacimonadota bacterium
TGTTCTTTTTTATACTGAAGAATAGTAAGAAGATTTCATTCTGGTTACCAAGCCCCAGCTTGGTAACCTCCAAAAAATGAAATGCGTATCAAAGCCAGTCTCCGTAAACTACGCCCCGACAGGCTGGGGCTTTGATACGAGAGATGCATTAGAACGAGAGAATGATCTGTCCCCGTGAAATTATTATTTCAGCAAGATCATCTTTTTTACTGGTGATTCTTTAATATCTATTTTATACAAATAAATGCCAGAAGAAAAACCTTCTGCATTCCAACTAACTGCTGTCTGCTGATTGCTAACTGCTATTTTATCTACTAATTGTCCTTTCATGTTATAAATCTCGATATTTGCTTTTACAATACTCAATGGTAATTTATAATTAATAATTGTTGTAGGATTAAAGGGATTGGGGTAGTTCTGTTTCAATATGAAAGATCTTGCCAAACAGATTTCATCTACGTTATTTTCATAAGCAACAGTAGCATAATAGATATCCCAATTATCATTTCTATCTGTCTGCCAAAAAACTGCTACGCCATCCTGATAGGGACAGATATCCGGACTCATATCATTTCCCGGATCAGTGGAAATAATTGTTTCATCTAAAAATTGTCCATTTTCAATAATTCGTAAATAAATATCATATTTAACAACAACTCCTTTTCTTGCCCAGGCAACCCAGATTTTCCCATCTTCAGTTTTACAGATAGTTGGGTTTACATCAGTTTCATCATTATTGGTTACTTGTATTTCATCACTCCACAAGCCATTAAAGCTTTTACAATAAATGTTTGTATTGTAATCGCAAGTAGCTCGATAAAATAGCCAGATAGTTCCCTGATCATCAACAATTGCTTCCGGTTCAAGAGAATTACAATTATTATCAGTAATTATTTCAGGATATGACCAAACATCGTTTGAGTAAATCGAGAGATAAATATTTTTATAACCAGCCACATCTGATTCGAAGAAAAGGTGTCCATTATTATCATAATCAAAGACTAAAACAGGATCATTTATCATTGCCATATCTGAAACGATCTCTTCACCTACATCCCATAGAGAATTTTCATATTTACTAAAATATATTGAACCACCTTCTATTGTCTCTCTTTTCCAAACAACAAATATATTATCAACATTATCAACTGCTAATCTCGGTTCGACTTCATAACACATATTTTGTAGGTCAGGGTCGCTAATATTCATTGCCTGTGTCCAATTATAATCTGATGAAGACATAATATCGAAGTTACATACATCATCAATATGATACTGTCGAAAGCTCTGCCAAACAGTCCAGATATTACTCCCATTAAAAATAATATCAGGGTGGAGATCCCAATACTCATCATAACCTACTGTTTCCGGCTCACTCCAGCTATTTCCATCATAGCTGCTAACATATTGGTCACTTCGAACATATCTACCGCTATCCCATATCAACCAGAGATTATTATTACTATCGATAGTAGAAACAGGATAACAATCAGTCATTGGGTGTGTGGTTACTTGTGAAATTTGAATTTGATAATTATCTAATGGTGCAGGAATTTTTTCCTGACCGTTTTGAACAGAACAGGTATTTTCCTGAATAACCAGAGTTGGGTCTCCCAATATCGTTAATCCTTTTAAATATGAAGCATACCAACTCTGATTAAGATATGTAACCAGAGCATCGCCAATTGAAGAGCCACCTGCTAGAGCAGAATAATATTCATCGTATTCGACTCCGTAAGTAACTTTTGTGCTACCCAAAGCAGCTAAACCATAATTTGAAGAATACAGATACCAGGAACCAATATTGTTCAACTCAATAAAACGATCATGCATACAACATACAAAAGTATAAAAGAATGCCTGCGGTAATGTTGAATACACGTCATAATTAAAGAAGGTTCCCCCTCCAGGCTGCTGGTTATTGATCTTAAAGGTTGAACCCCAAGGAGATGAATGTGCTGATAAATGGACGTGATAATAACCCTGCTGAAGGTAACTTTTATAATTTTCAGCAGTAGTGATATTGTCTTCTGAAATAATATCAACTTCAGGATAAATAAGATCCATATTTTGAGCTGAACCACCAAGACCATCATCAAAAAAACCTAAAGCACGGAAAGGTAATGAGAGATTACCGGTTCTATAATTGTGATTTTTCATAAAATAATTATTTATCATAGATGCTTCATCATCCCAGGTTAGACGAGAGGTATTCAATCTACCAACCCAAATTTCCGGACTTGTTTCTCCTGTATGACCATCATAAATTCCGTTACCATCATAATCGAACCAATCTCCATCCATATCCATAAAGAACAGATCTATCGGAAATTCCCAGGAAATACCCCCGCTTTCTTCATACCATGCTAAAGGAAGGTTTCCAATAAAAACAACTCCCTGCAAGTCTAAATTATAATAGCTGTTTATCAATTCTACTTTGATATCTTCTGCTGTTCCGTTTGTAAATATTTCTAATTCAACAGAATAACCTTCATTCTCCAGATCAGCTATATAGATATTTGTTTGAGGTTCTATTTGAGGATAAAGAAAATTATTAACTATTACTTTTACTAATGGCTCCCTGTTTTTAGTTTCTTTTGAGCGATATACAGTTTCGATCTGTAGTGATCTTCCAAACTCTATAATGTGAGAATATTCCTGAAAAGTAATTACATCTCTATTTAAAGGATCAATATACTCTGACTTTGGAAGAGATTGAGTCCAAGCCAATTGATGAACAACTAGAATGATAAAGATTATCTTTTTCATATTATTACCTCATTTTTAAAAGATAGAATCTGATAAAGAATTATCCTTGCTTCTTCATTATAATCTAATTACGAAAATCTAACATTTCAAAATTCATTATCTATTTGGTAAAATAAAAACCGTTATTTCTATATAAATGTCAAGTTTTATTGTTTCCTAAAAATGTTTTTACTAATGTAACTTTTATTATCGATCCCTCACCCAGTTTCAAACTCACCTCGTTACCTATTTATTTTCTTCCTTCTTCACAATGAGCATTTCCAGTATAAAAAGGATGAGCACAAAAAGCAGCAGGTATTTCCACAATTCAAAACCGTAGCGGGATTGCAATACTTCATTCTCCCAGTTTTTTCCAAGAAGGTGAATATTTTTTGTTTGAATTTTTTCCAGTCGGGTATAGTCACTTTCATTGTAATCCAGGTTCACGGCAAAGGTAGCGGTTTCAGTTTTATAAATTCCCGTTTTACCGGGTTTATAATTCGGTTTATTGATCTGTATAGAGATGCCATCGGGCAGTTCAAGCATACCTTCATTCAACCGGAATGTTTTCCCCATGATGATATTGGATGTGCTTTTTGTACTACCGGATGTGAACACCAGCGAATTATAAGCAAAAACAGGAAAGGCAGGATCGAGCAGGAACGAACTTTGCAGACTTTTGACGTCGAACAGCCACAGGCAGGAACCTTCATTTTCCAGAGCCAGCGGATGATCTTTTGTGCTGAGCAGAACGTTCGATCTTGCTTTCACTTTCCAGGTATCATTAATGCCGATCGCTTTAACATTTTTCAGGAGAGTAGTGACGGGATGGTATTTATTAGCATAGTTAATGTTTAGTGTTTTCGTATTGTGCACAAAATCTTGGAAATCTGCTTTGAATGCAGTTCCAAGGTAAGATTTCCAATCCTGTGAAAGCTGTCTATCAGTCAGAAAGAGAATACCTTTTTGTTGTTCACCCAGTTTATCTAAAATAAATTTCAGTTTTCCGGAAAGATTTTGTTTTTTATAAATAATGATGTTATCATACTTCTGCAGAGATTCCAAATTGTAAGAATTCTCATCAGTTAGGAAATCAATTTCTCCTGCATAAATTTCTAATATCGTTTCCATTACGAGAGGAAGTCTCGATTCATCCGATAAGACGGCAACTTTGGGTTCGGGGTTATATTCAAAGCAGAAATAATTCCTGTTGTCGTAAGTCTGGCGTTCGTTTTTCACTTCCACATAACCGGAGTGCCAGCCCGCATTTTCCATGTTTATTGTGAACATTTCGGTTTTGCGTTGTTTCGGTTGCAGGTCGGTTACTTTTTCCGCCACTGTATTGCCATCTAAAAAAAGTTTGTAGATCACATCCTGCTGACTTCTGGCAGAGTGATTCACCAGTTCGAAAGTTATTTTTTTTTCCAGGTTTCTTTTTACAATTTCATTGGAGATGACCACATTCTGACAACTGATATTGTATCGTTCGTTAGTTTGTGATGCAGGAATGAAAAAAGTAGGAACATTCATTTTTTCGGGAAGTTCATCTGTTTGTAGATCTGTGATGAAATAAATTTCTTTATTGGGCAGATGCACTTCATCCAGTTTAGATTCTGCTTCCTGCAGGACGTCTTTAAGCGGGAGTGCAAGAGGAGTTATATCGATATTGTTTATCAGGTCTTGGGGTAACTTACCAAAACGGATATTTCCATTGATCTTATTCCAATTCTCACTTAATGTTAGAAGTATCACCTGGTCATTTTCTGAGATCAATTCATTAATTGTTAGTAATATCTGTTTTGCTTTTTCCAGTTCGGTTTGGGTGTCTACCAGGTAGTTCATGCTGTAGGAATTATCTACAACAACAGCAATCCCGGTTTTGGGGTGGAGTTTGCTGTTTTTCAAAATAGGAGCTTTAATTGTCGGGCGTGAAATAGCCAGTATTGTAAACAGTATTATCAATATTCTGATGAGGAGCAGAAGCAGGTTTTTGATATTGATCTACTTGCGCTGTTTCTGCTGGCTTTCTTTAATGAAACGGATAGAACTGAAAACAATACGATGCGGTTTCTTCCTAGCAAAAAGATATATTAAAACAGGTAGGATAATGGCAGCTGTGAGAAATAAAATTCCCGAATTTAAAAATGAAATACCGAACATTTCTTTTTTATATTTTTATTCTGTAAAACAGTTAAAAGAAGCAGTAAATTTTTGCATTAAATAACTTCAAATCAGGTTATCTTCTTATCGAAAATCCTGTATGTTTTATGAACCCAGCCACCCAGATTGGTAGCGATGCGGTTCATCATTGTATTGGTTTCTAATATCCAGGACATTTCTGCTTCTTTGATATTGAGCTTTTTATGTTCATTGGCAATTTGAAAATTTTTGGTGTAGAATACGGTGTCAATGCCGCGATTATGATATTCTTTGATCACACCCAAGGTAATAACGCGCATTCTGGTTATCTTGTTCCTGCCAAGCAGCAAGTGGAAAATGCCAAAGGGAAACAATCTTCCCTTCATTTTTTTCAGAATTTGATTGTAATCCGGCAAAGCGGCGTAAAACCCTGCCGGCTGATCATCTACAAAAGCCAGATAGAAAAATTCAGGTCTCACCAGGTCGATCACGGAATCGATCAGGTGAAAGAATTCTTTTTCGGTCATGGGCACAAAACCCCAGTTTCTTTCCCAGGCTTTTGTATAAACCGTGAAAACGATTTCCAGGTCTTTTCGCAGTTCCTTTTTATTTTTGGAAGATAGTTCACGAACAATGAATCGTCCACGCTTCTGTAATTTTTCTACAATGCGCTGCAATCTCTCCGGAGTCGGTCTTTTGGGAATGAGATAGGCAAACATATCCATGCTCTTTTCTATCCCGGTTTTAGTAAGCAATTCCAGATAATAAGGAGGATTGTGGGTCATTAGAATGAATGGTGATGATTCAAATCCATCCACCAGCAGTCCGCATTCATCGTTGGTAGAAAAATTCATAGGACCGCGTATTGTATCCATGCCTTTTTCTTTTATCCAATCGTAAGCAGTTTGAACTAGCTTGTCGGCTATTTCCTGGTTGTTAATGCTTTCAAAAAAACCGAAGAAGCCGATTTTATCTTCATGGAATTTGTTGTGTTGAGTGTTGGTTTGAGCCGATATTCTGCCAACAATCTCTCCATCTTTTTCAGCCAGGAAAAGCTGCACTTCCGAATGTTCATAATAAGGATTTTTCTTCGGATCGAAAAAGTTTTTTTGATCCATGATAAGCGGAGCCACCCAATACGGATCGTTTTTGTAAAGCTTGAAAGGAAGCATGATGAACTGTTTCAATTCTTTTTTAGTTTTAACCGGTATTATTTTAATCATGATCTATCCTATCTCCTTTTCATAAATTGTATAGGTTTTAGAATCTTCAGATCCCATCATCTCGATTAATCTTATTGTTAGAGTGTTGTCTTCCAACACCCAGCCCATATCACAGTAGTCATACCTGGTTCTGGTGTAAAGTTTCTGCTTCCATATCATTATTCCATCCAGACCCAGACGGCGGAATTTGGGTTTCACTCCCAAATAGCCCACACGAATACCTTTGGTTCGTTTGGCTGTCAGTATCAGTTTAATTGCACGGATCAATTCCAGGTGTCGAAAGTTTCCGATACGTTTCAGTTTTTCCGACACATTGGGTACGGCTCCAAAAAAAGCTGCAGCTTCACCCTTTATATAAAGGAAAATAAACAACTTTCTATCCATGATAAGCAACATGTCATCAATGATCTGATCAAACTCTTCCTGCGTGAAGGGAACAAATCCATAGTTATCATTCCAGGCTGCATTATAAATTTCCAGCATTTCCTTTTTGCGGACATCCAGCGTTCGATCACCCCATTCTTCCACGGTCACATTATAGCGATCGATTATCTTCTGACCCAAACGCACCAGTTTATCTTCCATGGGTCGGGCAGGCTGAACCTCCCACGATTTTACGCGTTTAACTGCATTGAATCCTACTTTTTCTATAAGCGTAGAATAATAAGGTTTATTGTAATGATAATACATCACAGGTCGGGAATCGAAGCCTTTTGTCAGGAAGCCGGGTGTAGCATCATTTACCGGAAGATTCTGTGGACCTCGTATTGTATCCATGCCCAGATCTCTCAGGAATTCTGTTGCTGCTTCCATCAGGATTCTTGCTATCGATTCATCATCGATACACTCGAACTGACCGAAGAAACCAGTCTTTTCATTCCAATGCTGGTTATGACGATGATTTACAAAGGCATTGCAGCGACCAACTATCTCTTCGTCTTTTACTGCCATAAAAAAGCGCATGACCGCATGTTTGAAAAAAAGGTTTTTTGGCTCAAAAAAACCTGTCATGTCAATGAGTTTAAAGCCAAGATATTCATAATCTAAAAGTGGAATATATTGAGGGTCTTTTTTGTAGAGCTTCCAGTGGAAATCTACAAATTTCTTCAGCAGCTTGCGTTCTTCTTTGGATTCATTACCGAATGCGATCAATTCGATACCATTGTGCTGGTTTTTCTCGATCATTTATAGCCTTCCTTAAATAGCACTGTTTTCGTCCAGGCTTGTTTGATATTTGATATAAATTGCATTATATTTCTCTCAACTTTTTTGAAACGAAGAAGTTAATTATTCCCATTAAAATAGCTACAATGAACATTTTTCCCAAGAAGACCGGATCACGTTCAAAGAAGAAATTAATAAATGGTGGTAATAATACAATCATGTACTGAGCAAAGCGGATCTGCTTGAAGAAAATCACGATGATGAGTGATAAGGTTACGATAATTATCATAGGCCACAGCATAAAAAATGTAACGAAACCGATATAAGTAAAAAGTCCTCTACCGCCTTTGAAACGATGTGTTAATGGCAGGCAATGTCCGATAACCGCAGCAAATCCCAAAATCAGCAGATGGTTAACTGTGCCAATTTCACCGATCGCTTTCACCACCGGTGAATAATTGAGCAGGAAATCCAGTAAAACAAGGTAGAAGAACATTTTACCAAAATCAACGATACCGACAAAAATTCCCAGGCTTTTATTAATGTTACGGAATATATTCTGGGTGTCCGGATGTCCGGTTCCTACTTTATATATATTCATGCTCTTGTAAGATTTCGTTATAAACTTTGCTGTGGAAAAACAGCCCAGAAAATAGGAAATGATCAGTAAGGTGATAAATGCAATTATTGATATCATAAATTCTCCAGTTTAATAATTTCTTGCTCCAAATATAGCGCTTCCTATTCGGATAATATTGGCTCCTTCTTCTATGGCAATTTCAAAATCATCGGTCATGCCCATGGAAAGGAATTTCATCTTCACACCGGGAATATTTTCCTGCTTGATCTCCTCGAATAATCTATGCAGAGTTTGAAAACATTTTCGGATTATTGTTTCATCTGATGTGAACATACCGATGGTCATCAACCCCATTATTTGTAAATTTTCCAGTTTAGCGATTTCTCGAACAAATGACAAGGTTTCCTGTGGGTCGATACCGAATTTGCTGGTCTCTGCGGAAGTATTCACCTGGATCAGGACATCCTGTTTTTTTTGCAGTTCACCAAGATATTCGTTCAATTTCCGGGCAGTGCTCTGCTTGTCTATGGAATGGATCAAAGCAGGTTCCAGCTTCATTAGCTTATTTATTTTATTGGATTGCAAATGTCCGATAAAATGGAATTCCCTGATCTTATCTTTAAGGAAGGGAATTTTCTGCTCAGCTTCCTGGATCCTGTTCTCTCCGATATATTCAATACCGTGTGTTATAGCTTCTTCGATAATCGGGAGAAGGTGAGTTTTGGTAACAGCGAGTAATTTTATTTCTGATGGATCTCGCCCTGCTTTTTTTGATGCATTTTCAATCCGTTTGTTCAACTTTTCGATATTCTCTGCTATCAATATCCCAACCCTTCATTTCCATATTATTAACACATAAATTAAGGAAATTTTGTATATCTAAATGTCAAGCAATTAGTGGGAAAGCAAAAAAACCGCCCCTTGCGAAGCGGTTTTACATTCTATGTTCATTCTCAAAATTATTTCATCAATATCATTTTCTTCACAGAAGAATAACCTTTTGAATCCATCTTATAGAAATAGATACTGCTGGCTACAGAACGGTTGCTGTTGTCTTTGCCATTCCAGGATGTAAAGTGAACGCCTTCCTGCAAGTTTTCGGAGATGAGAGTTTTTACCAGTTGCCCCCGGGTATTGTAAACCTTCAGACTCACGTAACCTTCTTCTTTGATGCTGAAGCTGATATTGGTATCGGGATTGAATGGGTTGGGGTAGTTCTTGCCCAGATTGTTCGTAAATACAGGAACTACTTCCGGCTGGGTTCCCGATGTAGGATCGAAAGCATTACCGGTTCTTTGAGGATTACGCTTAAAGTTTGCCCAATGCATTACACCGCTGGAATTTTTATAATCTACCAAAATGTAAGATGTCTGGTTTGGCACCAGTATTTCGATATCTCCATCATTATCGGCATATCCAATAGCAGGTGCGGTTTTGATGGTACTTCCTAAATCTATCGGGAAGATGTAGGTTTCATTACCAGTAATATCTATTGAATGCAGGTATCCCGCATTATCTCCAAATACAATATCAGGAGTTCCATTTGCGTCCATATCAACAATAACCGGTGTTGATTCAACTGATTCACCGATAGCAACCGGGAAATTCGGAAGATCATTTCCAGCCTGGTCTACAAGATGAATGTTACCACTCTGATCAATAAAACAGATATCGTTGTTTCCATTATTATTGAAGTCTGCAGTTACAAGTGATGTATTAACTTGAGTACCGACAGCCATATCCCAGATAAGAGAACCATCATTATTGATCACAAAGACAGTACCGGTGGTTGTAGCGATCAACACTTCAGGATAAATGTCGGCATCTACGTTTGATAAACTGGGACCCTGGGTTGAACCACAACCAAGAGTATAGGGCCACCCGGAAAGATCGGAACCGGTATTGGAAGAGATCGCATGCAGAGAACCTGATATAGTTACGACCAGAACTTCAAGATTACCATCATTATTCAAGTCACCCATAGCGGCAGAGGCTATAACAGGAATATTCAGAGAAACGGGAAAATTCGGAAAGGTTGTACCATCTGAGTTAATAATGTGAACTGCACCTGCTGGGAATGTACAAACTATAACTTCCATTGTACCATTACCGTCAACATCTGCAATCATGGGATTACTTTTAATATTTCCACCAGCGATATAATCAAAAATAGTGTTTCCATTACAATCATAAGCAATTACATGACCTGCATCATTCCCGATAACGATGTCTTCATTATCATCATTATCTACAAGACCAACTGCAACAGCAACCGCAATTGTAGCTCCAGTATCGATAGGGAATGGAGAAACAGGGGTTCCATCTGCCTGCATAACGTGAATCATTCCTGCCTGATCACCAAATATTATTTCTTTTGAACCATCATTTTCAAGGTCTACAATAACTCCGCTGGATGAAGAAGCACTTCCCAAAATCAAAGGCCAGCCAGCTTGAGCCAGGGTTAATTCGACTACTATTTCACGTTCTACAACGTAAGGCCAGGCAGCACTCGGATTAGCTGAAATGGTCATAGTGAAAGGAATAACGAAGTCAGAAAGCTCGGCAGGAGTTTCAAAGCTAAAAGGATCACCGGAATTCCAGCCGCTGGAACCGGAAGCAATATTAGAATACGTAGTTTCATCATTGAGTATCGTTACCTCGGTAACCTCACAACTGAGAGTAGCTGTAATATCTTCTGCATCAAGCCAGAAGTCATCATTTTCCAGGTTAATCAACAGGTTTACTACCTCACCCGGATTAGCTACACCATCACCATCACCGCTTTGTTCGATCATATTGATTTCAGCAATGATAAGATTGGGGATCAGATCGTACATGGCTCCTTTAAAAGAATTAACACGTCCTGCTCCTAACATGCCAACGTAACCGGGATTAACTGCATCAATATTATCACAAGTGTATTCTAACCTGGTTTTAAGTTCCTGGGAGGTCAAGCCGGTGTGGATAGACTTAATAAGACCGGCAACACCTGCTGCAATAGGAGAAGCCATCGATGTACCATCCCAACTTGCGTAACCATTTCCAGCAATTATAGTAGAATATATACTCGCACCAGGTGCGGAAACCTCCACAGTAGTGCCATAATTTGAAAAATCGGCTTTCACATCACTATAGGGACCGGTAGCAGCAACACAAACAGCGTTAGTGCAGTTACCCGGATAATGGGCATAAGAAGCAAGGTCTAAACCTTCATTTCCGGCAGCACAAACTACAATAGCTCCATGGCTCATGGCATAATCTATGGCAAGATTAGGAATATATGAAGATCCACCTCCACCCCAGCTACAGTTAATAATATCAGCACCTGAATCTGTACAATAATAAATTCCGTCGTATCCATTGTATATCGAATTGGTTGCAAAGTTATCAGGTGAATGGCGGGATGAAATTAACTTAACATTCATCATCGGACCTGTGCTACCGATATAGTTGTCTCCTACTTCTCCGGCACATCCGGCTACATGAGTTCCATGGTCGTTGTCAACATATCCCTGATAAGATTGGTTGTTATTATTATAGAAATTCCAACCAATACAATCATCTACCCATCCATTTCCATCATCATCTATTCCATTACCCCCGGAAATAGATCCGGTAGCCCAGTTTATGGTCATAGGATTTCCACCGGATGTTGAGTTGAGTTCGGGTTCATTGACCCAGATATTATCCTGCAGGTCAGGATGGTTCCATTTGATACCGGAATCCACAATTCCAATAACAATATCTTCATTTCCGGTTGTATAATCCCAGGCTGGTTCAGTTTGAATGTACTCATGATGCCACTGCATATCATAAGAAGCATCATTAGGTACGTAATCAACTTTGCAAACCGGTTCATACTCGGCATAGATAATATTAGGATCGGCTGCAAGTGCTTCCAATGCCGCTTCGATATTATCATTACTTGCCAGAGTGATATTGTAAATACATCTCGGATATAGCCCATTATCGTTCCAATCAGGGTCTTTTAGAGATTTAACAGCCTGTTCAAGATCAACAAAACGATAATCTCCTGCTATCCTGTCGAAACTGGTAATTCCGGTTTTAACAAGGCCATCATTCATTTCATGATCCAAAATACACTCTCTATTACCAATAGCATCCCATTCAAATATCACGTTTATTCTGTTGGGGTAATAATATTCCTCATTAAATGGCATTGCTGTATCTGCAAAAATTGATGTAAAACACATCACAGTTACAATAAATAAAAATAGCTTTTTCATAATTACTCCTTATTACTTATTTTCTAATTTTTAATACTTTTTTCATTTTAGATGAAACTTACCTGACTTTTTGTCAAGTCCATTTATCTCTATTATAATTCAGCCGATAATGACAACGGCCAATTTATTTTTCTGAAGTATTTCTACTTCATTAAAATCATTTTTTTTACTTCTGTATAGCCTGAAGCTTCTAATTTGTAGAAATAAATACCGCTGGAGATCTGAATTCCAGCGTTATCTGTACCGTTCCAAATAACTGCGGATATTCTGGCAGTTTTAAAATTATCGATCAGGGTTTTTACAAGTTGTCCTTTGGTGTTATATACTTTCAGTGTGATCTTGCCTGATTCTGGAAGGTCAAGTTTGATGGTTGTTTCGGGATTGAACGGATTGGGATAGTTCGACATGGCAGGTTTATTATTTGGAATTAATTCCGGTTCGGTACCTGTAGGATTGCTATCCACAATGGTTCGGATCATTATATTTCCGGTTTCAAGGAGTTCCCAGTCAGTTTCATCTGTATAACTATAACCAGAACTGCTCTCGTCCAGTCCGATTGCAGAAGAATTTACAAATTCCTGGATACCGGCAAAGAAACTTCCCTGGGTTAGAACAGGTTGTTCGCCTGTCGGAATTATCAACATAT
>JACNIV010000305.1 GCA_014382915.1 Candidatus Cloacimonadota bacterium
GGTAAGGCTCATTTCTTCTATTATGCTTAGGTTGTTATTACTGGCAACTCCATCCGTTCCAATGCTCAGGTTCACACCATGATCCAGGTAGCTTTTGAACGAATCGAACCCGGAAGCGAGTTTCAAATTGCTGCTCGTATTTATTGCTATGGACGCATTTTTGTCTGCCAGGATCTTCTGTTCAGTTTCATTCAGCCATATTCCATGAGCAATCACAACAGGGCTTTCAAAGAAGCCGATAGAATCGAGATATTCCACAGGTCTCATTCCATTTTGTTTTATGCAGTCTTCCACCTCCTGCCTGGTTTCCGAAAGATGAATATGCAGAAGAATTCCCAGTTTTTGTGCTAGTTCTTTTGCTTTGATCAGGTTTTCTTTTCCGCAAGTATAGATGGCATGTGGCGCTACAGCAAAATCAATAAGTTCATTGTCTTTATATTTGGCATTCATCTTTTCGATGTAGGAAAAGATATCTTCTGCATTCTGATAATTAGCAACCGGAGCATCCAAAACACCTTCTCCCAGAACAGTCCGTATTCCTGCTTTCTGTGCAGATTGCGCAGCCTGGTCACCAAAGAAGTACATATCGTTGAATATGGTAATACCATTCTTGATCATTTCAGCACAACCATGCAAAGCAGCATCTCTCACAAAATCTTCGGATAAGAATTTATTCTCTGCCGGCCAGATGTGTTTTGTGAGCCAATCCATTAGTGGTTGATCATCTGCTAAACCTTTGAAATAACTCATTGCAACATGCGTATGCGCATTTACAAAGCCGGGCATAACTATCTTTGAATCTGCAGGAAGTAAAATTTCAGGATCGTATTTTGTCTTCAAGTCTTTTGGAAAGCCGATCTCCAGAATATTTCCATTTTGGATCGCAATGCTTTTCGGTTCAGGAATCTTAGAATTATCTTCAAAATCAAGAACAAATCCGTTTTCTATTAGGATGTCTATTTTTTTCATATTTCTTTTCCCATTTTAAAATGCTCGATTACATCGAACAAAATATGTCCTTTTCCAATAATTTTATAATTATGTTTCTGATAGAATGTCACAACATTTTCACGTGCATTCAGGATGAATGTTTTTGCACCTTTTTCTATCAGTTTTTTTTCTAAAGCATTCAATATTTTAGTTCCGACTCCTTTCCCCTGAGATCCTTCTTCCACAGCCATATAGCGGATTTGAGCTTCTATGGGAGAATTAAAATGCCCGCGTCCGCAACCAATAACTTTATTATTATGAACCACCATAATGTGAATACTCTCTTCTTCTTTTTCATCCTTCTCACTGCCGCGTGGCTGGTTCCAGGGTTGGCGCAGGATCTTCCAACGTAAGTTGTAATATTGCTCGAATTCTATTTCTGTTTTGGGTTCTGTGATAATCATTTCAGATTTTTCCTTTCTCGATCTGGCAGATCGAGTTACTTTACATTAATACCTGAGCATATCCAGGAAGCTTTCGATCCTGAGTTGGGTTCGTGCGTCGAGTTCTCCCGGTTGATCACCTTCTATAGCAAGGAAAGGAATTTTGATATATTTTTTCAGGAGCATGTTATCTATCTGGCGGTGGCAGAAAGATTGGGAATAACTGATAACGGCATCTAGTTTACGTTTCTTAATTTCCTCATTTATGTCTTCCAATCTGTCGAAAACGCTGTAAGGATATGTATATCTCAAGTATTGATCCGTCAGATTCTTTTCCAGATAAGGCATAGCAAATTGGCGCTGGATCTCGTTGAAAACTACGTTTGCACCATTTTTCAGAAGGAAGTCGTAAAGGTCAGTTATTATCGGTGGAACTCCCAGGTATCCCAGCCTGAAATTAAATTTCAATGGTTCCCTATTTTCCGCTTCGATTATAAATTCATCTAATCTGTTCTCAAAATCGTTTGGATTTCCGTTGAAATCGGATGAATTTACCAGCCACAGATGATTTTCCAATCCGGTCACTTTATTTTCTTTATATGTTAACTTATCCAGATAAACAAGTTTTTCCCTGATCTGATCAATACGTCTTTTTACTTCCAGAACTTGCGAATGTTCTACTTTAAAGTATTTTTCCAGTTTAGTTATTTCTCGTTCCAACTCTGTCCTGTTCTTGTTGTAGGAAAAGGAAAATGGGATGACCTCAATATCTTTGTCTTTCAAGGTTGCCATCAGTGAGTGAGTATTGGAACAATCACCTTCCACCACACCGATCACAGCATCTACAAGAGATGAAAGAACTACGCTGTACATACCTTTTATCCAACTGCAGATATTGCGAGGATAGCCTTCAAATTCGGCATCTTCAACGTATTTTTTTGCATTTCCGTTTATAAAAATATTATTCAGATCTACCGGTGTTTGTTCAGCAGCGTATATCACTTCTATTGGGAAGGAAGATGTAAATCCTATGATCATAATAAATCCTTTATTGGTTGCCAGTCATTGGTTATTGGTAATTGGTCATTAGGCACTGGTCATTGGTCATTAGGCACTGGTCATTGGTCATTAGGCATTTGGCGCTGGTTATTGGTTGTTTCAATATTGTGAATTTGATTTTGCTTTGATAGAATTTATGTAATTATTTAATTTTTTGGAAATTATTGT
>JACNIV010000306.1 GCA_014382915.1 Candidatus Cloacimonadota bacterium
TCGTAATTGCAATAAATACCTCCTCCACTTTCAGAAGAATAATTTCCACTAATAACAACATTGGTAATAATTGGACTGGAATTAAAACAACTAACGCCACCATTATTATTGTTAATTGTAACATCATTTAGAGTAGGACTCGATTCATCTGTGCAACAAATACCACTACCTTCATTTTCAAGGATAATAACCTGATTTAAAATCGGACTGGATTCTTCGCAAAAGATTCCTCCCCCAGCAGCTATGGCAATATTATTTATAATACTTACATTTTCTAGAGTAGGATTAGAATTAAATCTACAACTTATCCCTCCTCCCCAGGTAGCACTATTTCCAATAATAGTAACATTAAGTAGACTCGGGTTAGAGGAGTTAGTGCAAGATATACCTCCTCCGTAATTCTCTGTATTATTGTTGTTAATAGTTACATCTATCAGGAGCGGACTGGAATTATCAAAACCAATTCCATAACCATTAGTAACAATACTATTTTTTACAACTGCGCTGGATGAGTTCGAAAAAGTTATATAACCGTGATCAATTTCAAAATACCTTACTTTCGAGCTATCTTGTAAAGAAATATCTGTATCAATAAAAATTAACGATGCAAAATCATTAATTGTATCATTTACTGTAAATCTAATAGTATCACTTTCAGTTCCTTCTGCTAGCAATCTACCATAAACTCTAAAATAATACCAATCAGAAAAAATAACATTCACGCCTGGGTCAATTACTAATGTACTGTCTATGGGAACGTTTATATGCCCATCGATTATATATGGGCTGCCCTCAATTGTCCATGTGCCGCTTACATCTCCATATGGGATATGAGTGTCTGCAGAAAGAAATGACCACTGTATGCACCAGGGCAGTAAAGAAAAAAGAAAAAAGATTAAAGAAAATATAAAGAATTTATTCATCATTCCCTCTTTATGTTATGAGTGAATGTATAGATTAACATCCAAAACTTTCTGTCAGTCTAATACAAATGAATATCTTCAATATCAATAACAGAAATACCATTATTAAAAAAGATCTGACTGGTAGCTGAGTTCATACCATACATTACTTCTACATAGTAATTTCCGGTCATCACACCAGGAAGCGTATAATCTCCCACAGCATCAGTTACCGTTTCGGAATGAAGTGAAAATTCCTGGTCTAACCAGATATAGAGGTTCACCCCTGCATTGAAAACTACATTTGTGCTGTCATAAACTGTACCACTTACAGAACCATAGTCATTCAAGATGTGAGCATTAAGGTCATCTACAGGAGATGAAACTTCTTCATTGCTGAAGTCGATCTGGTCTGAAAAAGGAGTTACAAATTCATATATAGAGTCGGTTGCATTTAAATACTTCTCTGCATAAACATTATAAATTCCGGTATCGACATCATAGAAACTATAATTACCGATTGAATTTGTGCTGGATTCATCGAGTACGATATTTGAATTGCTATCAATAAGATACACTTTAGCATCATCAACGTTTTCACCGGAAGTGTAATAAACTATTGTTCCATATAGTTTGTGTTTTTCAACCGATCTTGAATCGCACGAAACCAGAACGTGCATAATAATCATAATCAAAAGCAAATTTAAATATCTCATTATTCCTCCTAAAAATTAAAAAGCCATTCTTACACCAAGATTAAATTGCAACTTTTCACGAGGTACATTGCTGAATTGCTTGTACTCTGCATCCAGTAGGTTTTCGATTTCAAATAAAACCTGGATATTCTCACGAAAACGATAGCTGCTATTGAAGTTAAGAAGCAGAACATCATCCAGTTCATCTTCATTTTCATCTTTCCTGCCACTAATAAAGTTCAGTTCCAATTCTGCTTTTACAGGTTCATTTGAATACAAAACGGCTGTTTTATTCTGTAACTCTGCCAGGTAAGGAATGACCTGATCCTCGTAAATATAGTCTGCTGAAGATGTGTATTCAAAGTTCTCTTTTACCAGCAATCTGCCGGATTTAAATGAAACTGCTGCTCCCATCTTTTGTAAGGCAATATTATCATATTCTATCTGGTGAATTGCTCCTACCACTTGTGGCAGGAATTCAGCGTGATCGATCTCAATGATGGTATTGTAGTACATGGCAAGATCGGCAATCCAGTTAACCCCTGCAGTTATCCTAAGATCAAGTGGGCGCACAGTATGTTTCCTATCAGGATCGATATCCAGGTAATTATCCATATCAAGAAGATCAAGCTGAGAACGGGTAAACAGACCGGGTTGATTTATTATGCTTAAATAGAATTCCGGTAGCAGATCGAACTTTTTATTCAGAATAAGTGAAGGACAGATGTGAGATTTATTAGATGCTCCCAACCAGAATCCTGCAGACTCCGCATAAGGCTGCCAATCTGAAGAGATAGAAAGCTCTCCACAAAATGAGTTACGCAGGTAATTCCCTGAAAAATTGACCAATGCAAACCGGGTTTTATGCGCTATTATTGATTTGAAATAAAAGTCGTTTTCCGTATATGAAGTTACCTCTTCCTGGATTAGTTTATTGATGCCCAAAGCAAAATTTAATTCAGTGGCATTTTCATTGGATAAAAGAATATTTCTATTT
>JACNIV010000307.1 GCA_014382915.1 Candidatus Cloacimonadota bacterium
ACCAAAAAACAAACTGTTCTCGAAGAAATTGCTTACCGCGATACCTGGGGCAGAGGAATTTCCAGCTATCTTTCTATGATGTACGAGAGATTGAAAATGATGCACGATTTACTTGCTAGTGATGGTTCAATTTACGTACATTGTGATTGGAGAGTGAATTCATATTTAAAATTAATATTAGATGATATTTTTGGAATTAGTAATTTTAGAAATGAAATTATTTGGCAAAGAACTGGTGCTCACAATGATCCAGGTCAATTTGGCGTTGTACATGACACACTTCTCTTATATTCAAATTCCACAAACAACATCTTTAATCCAGTATTTGTTCCTCTTTCTCATGAACACCTTGAAACACGATTTAATCAAATCGACAAGGAAACTGGGAAACGGTTTTTCGCTGGTCCAATTACGGCGCCTGGAGGTGGACCTGAAAGGATTTTTCAAGGCAAATCATTAAAGCCACCAACCGGTAGGCACTGGAGCTATTCTCAGGGGAAAATAGATGAGTTAGAATCAAAGGGGATGATATATTACTCAAATACAGGAACACCTTATCTTAAGCAGTTCATGGATGAATATGTAGATCGAGGTCGACGTGTTCAGTCAGTTTGGATTGATATTCTGCCAAGTAAAACAAGCAAAGAACTTGTGGGCTACCCCACACAGAAACCTGAAGCCCTATTAGAGCGTATAATCAAGTCATTCTCAAACGAAGGGGATATTATTTGCGATTTTTTCTGTGGTTCAGGCACAACAGCCGCAGTTGCCGAAAAACTTGGTCGTAAATGGATAGTAGCAGATCTTGGTAGGTTTGCCATTCATACAACCCGTAAAAGAATGATAAATGTGCAAAGAGAATTAAAAGAAGAAGGAAAAGATTTCCGTTCTTTTGAGATTTTAAATCTCGGTAAATACGAACGCCATTTCTTCCTCGATGTAAATACCAACCTTTCCGAAGAAGATCAGCAGAAACAACTTGAAATTAAACACGAGCAATATCTTTCCTTAATTTTGCAGGGCTACAAAGCACAGCGGATTTCCGGCTTCAAAACGCTGCATGGCCAGAAAGGTGAAAGATTAGTTTATGTAGGTCCTATAGACTTTCCTGTCACAAAATCAATAATACAGGATATCCTTAAAGAATGTGTAGAAAACACAATTACAAAAGTAGATGTTCTTGGTTTTGAATTTGAAATGGGATTGATACCATATATCAAGCAGGAACTTTCTGAATATGGTGTTAATCTTGCTCTCAAGAATATCCCCCGGGAAGTTTTTGATAAACGTGCCGTAGAAAAAGGTCAGGTCAAATTTTATGATGTTGCTTACCTGGAAGTAAAGCCAACTATAAAAGGCAAAAAAGTAACCGTTGAATTAAAAGATTTTGTTACTCAATACACTCAGGATGATCTTCTCGAAGTAGAACAAAGCCTCAAGAAAAGTAGTACAAAAGTTGTAATCGAAGGTGGTCAGATAATAAAAATTTCAAAAAATAATGATGGAATTCTTAACCGTGAAATTTTAACAAAGAATTGGCACGATTGGATAGATTACTGGGCTGTAGATTTCGATTTCGAAAGCAAAAAAGAAAAAATCAAATTAAATGGGAAGGAAGATAAGGTTTGGACTGGAAATTATATTTTCGAAAACGAATGGCAATCATTCCGCTCTAAACAAAACAACAATCTCGAATTCACTTCTTCAGAATATGAATATCAGGAGAAAGGGAAATACAAGATAGCGGTTAGAGTAGTAGATATTTTGGGAAATGTCACTTTGCAGATTTTGGAATTGAAGGTGTGAAATAGTATATACAAGGCTTATAGTTGTTGTAATAATTGTTTTAGTTATTAGTATTATCGTTGCTTATTATTTGCTCAAAAAATCTAAAGGTACTAAGATGAAAATTTATCTTGATGAATTCAAAGTAGCTGCTGTTCGTTTAATCCCACGAATTAATTCGTGGGTTTCCGGGTAGGCTGTAGGGTGGGAGCTAACCCACAAATTGCCTGCAGAAATATATTTTCTTTGACAGAAATAATTCAAAAAAGCAATTTCGTCTTTGTATTAACGAGGCAAAAGAAAATGGATTATTTGGATAATGTTCAATTGAATATATGCGAACCTGTTCGAGGATATATACGTTAGCCATACCATTAATTAAATGCTATCAGCATTTGCATCATTTTTTTTGTGATAAATTAAAACATGAAACAAGGAATGATAAATGTATAATACTAAACTAGATGAAAAAATCTCAGATATTATTAAATGGGCTACTCAAACATATACTGATGAGATACTTGAAGATTCTTTAAATAATTCAAGAAAAGCAGGTGAAGCAATTTGTAAAGCAATTATACTTAATCATTATGGAGAAATCAAAGGTGAAAAAATTATTTTAGGAAAAGAAAAAATCGATGGGACACCTAACGCAAAACCTAAAGAATTAGATTTATCTGGGTTGATTAATACTGTTATTAATGAAAACGACCCTAATTATTTGATTATTTGCCACAAAAGAACTAGGCATAAAATTAAGGCATATCTTGAAATTATCAGAATACATAGTAATCCTG
>JACNIV010000308.1 GCA_014382915.1 Candidatus Cloacimonadota bacterium
TCAAGAGTACCTCCCTTTATTCTAAATTAGTTTCCTTTTCCACATTAACCTTAAGATTTGCTTTGATCTCGCTAGTAAATTCGATCTCAACATCGAACGATCCCAATTCTTTTAAATGTTTATCCATAATTACGTTAGATCTATGGACATTAATTTCTTTTTCCGCCAGGGCTTTGATGATATCATTTTCAGAAACAGAACCGAAAAGATGGTCGTTTTCATCTGCTTTACGGTAAAATGTAAATTGTTTTACTTCAGTTATTTTGTTAGTCAGGGCAAGATATTCACTATGCATTGCCAGTTTTTCTTCCTCTGCTTTCTTCTTGATCTCTTCGATCTTATTGATATTTTTAGAAGTGGCGGGAATGGCCATATTCTGGGGGAACAGGTAATTTCGAGCATAGCCATTGGCAACGATAACAATACTACCTGCTTCACCTAATTTCTTTTGATCTTTAGCTAAGATTACTTTCATTCATCTCCTCCATTATGCTAATTTTTCTAAAATTAAACCAAATATCCAGTAAACCCATAAGGGCTACTAAAGTTAAAATAAAATAATTTATCACCATAGAAAAAATCAATAAAAAAAGTAAAAATTTTGATTTTTTAAAGAAATTTCCCCAATAAAAGTCCAGGATAGATATTCCCTGGATGAGGAATAATGGTGATAACATCAATAAACTATTTATACCTATGTTTTTAGTTCCGGGCATAAGAAACAATACCAAACCAGCTATCAGGAAATAGACCAAAAAAAATGGCATTCTAATTGTTCTATGTTTCCATTTCATGATGTTTTTCCTGGAGAAAAGAAGCGAACCGAAATATAATGCCAGAACAACCGTTAAAACCCAGATACCGGCATAAAATGTTGTAAAAATTTCTTTAAAACTTTCCGTGATCTCCAAGGCTAAATTCATTTGCTCCGCAGAATTCTGGAAAGCGGAAGTAATGAATTCCTTATATTGTTCGATTGCCTGATTCACATTCTCAATAAAGGCTTTTCCGAAGATCAATTGCCGTGCAGCGGAATAGACAATGCTAAAGAAAAAGGCTGCCATCATGCTTCGAATGTAATTAAATGTTCTGAACAAACTCCAGAAAAACAAAAGAGAAGTTGCACCAACGCCCACAATAAGATCGGAAAGCGTGATGATATCAATGATGGAAGCTATACTGAGAATCACAACAATACCGGAAAAAACAGTGAAGAAAATATATATTCTTTCCTGGTATTTTCCACCGGATGCTAATATAAAGATCAATCCCCAAAAAGGAGATATAGTAGCAATTATTACTGCTAGAATTGCTATAAGGAACACTATATTTATTTATGTTTATCGGTAAAATGAATAAGAGCCATCTGACGTGCTTTTTTTATCTCTGTTGCTAATTTTCTCTGGTGTTTGGCACAAGTTCCAGTGAATCTGCGTGGAGATATCTTTCCACTCTCTGAAATGAATCTTTTCATCAAAGATACATCTTTGTAATCGATTACAGATTCTTTGTTCTTACAGAAAAAACAAACCCTCTTTTTAAAAAAGAAATTCTTCTTTACATAATTTGGTTTGGAAGGTCTGGATGAAGATCTTTTGTAAGGAGTTTTCCTGATATTTGGAGAATCGGTTTGCTGGCTTGGTTTAGATTCAATTTGTTCTTTTTTTGCTATTTTTTCTTCCATTATTTTTCTCCTATGAATTCTTTAAAATGGGACATCGTCGTCTGTTACATTTGCTGCCGGTGCTTTTGTTTCTGTGTTTGAAGGTTCTTCATTTTTCTCTGTGCTTATATCAGATTTTTCCAGGAAAGATATTTTCTGTGCAACAATCTCGGTGATTTTTCGGTTTTGATTGTTATTATCTACATACGAACGAGTTCTGAGATATCCTTCTAAAAGAACGGGGCTACCCTTGTGGAGATATTCTGCACATTGTTCTCCACGCTTGCTCCAGACAACTATATCAATATAACTGGTTTCCTGTTGCCACTCGCCATCTTTTTGATAACTTCTATCGAAGGCAATAGGCAATTTTGCTACTGGTGTGCCATTTGGCAGGTATCGTAAATCTACGTCACGAGTAAGTCTGCCGCTAATAATTATTGTATTGATCTTGGGAAATCTTAATTCACTTGCCATTTTATTCCTCCTATTCTATTTAGTTTGAATATTGTAGCGTATGACATTTTCATTAAGTTTGTACATTCTTTCTAATTCAGATACTTTAGCAGTATCAAAATTAAAATAGTTCACGAAGTAATAACCTTCATTGAAATCATTGATCTTAAAAGCAAGACGCTTCTTTCCCAAATCGTCTGTATTGATTACTTCGCCACCATTTTTTTTAATAAAAGAACTGATCTTTTCAAGTTCTTGTTTAGAGTCATCTTCAGTAAGTGTGGGTACTATAATGATCATGCTTTCGTACTTTTTCAACATTTTTCCTCCTTTGGTCTTTTATACAGCCGGTGAAACCAGCTATTATTGATCCTGAGAAATTTTGATTTTCTCAGAATAGGATCTTTTAAGTTTGCTATATCTTTCGACCATACGATCGAAACCATCACTTAGATAATCTTCCAGCAATATCTCACAAAAATCAAATACAACATGCAGGATTTCCTCTTCCTGTGAAGAAAAATCGGAAAGAACATATTCAGAAAGCTCCCCCGTTTCCGGAGTGCTAACACCAATGCGAAATCGATTGAATTTATCTGTGCCCAAAGCAGCTCCGATGGATTTCAAACCATTATGACCACCGTAACCACCCTCTTTTCTAAATCTGATTTCACCCAGTGGAAGATTAATATCATCGACTATCACCATGGTGTCATTAACACAGTGTTTCGTGATGATCGATGTGACAGCATTACCACTTCTATTCATATAAGTTTTAGGCTTGATAAAGATAATCTCATCCGCAATTGCAATATCATATTTAATTTTCTTTTTAAATTTGATATTTCTTTTTGCAGCATATTTATCCAGAAGTAAAAACCCAGCGTTATGTCGGTTGAACTTATATTTTACTCCGGGATTACCAAGACCCACAATCAATTTCATTATTCAGGAGCTTGATCAGAAGATTCTTCTTTAGTTTCTTCTTTTGTTTCTTCACCTTCTTCTGCAGCTTCTTCACCTTCAACCTCTTCTTCCTCTACTTCTATTACTTCTTCTTTTCTAGGCGCACGAACAGTTACAAGAGTAGTTATTTCTGACATATTAGTTTCGATATTTTCGGGTATGGTAATATCACCGAAATGGATAGAATCACCAATTTTCAGTTCAGAAACATCAATGCTGATCTCTTCGGGAATGTCTATTGGCAGGCAAGAAATTTCTAATTCTCTGTGAAGAATTTCCAACTGACCACCTTCTTGAGTACCTTCAGCTTCTCCAATGTATCTGAAAGGAATTTTAAGGGTGATCTCTTTCCCTTTATGAAATTCCATAAAATCGATATGCACAAATTCCCTGGTTACAGGATGAATCTGCTTTTCTTTTATGAATGTATTGAATTCCTTTCCATCAACATGAATATTGAAGAAAGCAACTTCCCCTACGGTTTTTTTGTAATCTTTATGAAATTGAATTTTTGGAATGAGTATTTTTAATCCTTCATTCCCTTCTCCATAGATAATTCCTGGTATAAGATTTTCATTTCGGTATTTTTTCAGGACAGATTTTTTTCCTATTTCACGTAATTTCGCTTCGACTTTTACGTTCATTATTCCTCCGTTGAAATCCCACTAAGTGGGTAAGTATTTTATCTGAATAAGTTACTAAGAGATTCCTCGATATGAATCTTTTTTATAGCTATAGCCAGCAGTTCGGCTATGGATAGCTGGACGATTTTTTTACATTTTTTCTTTTCCGGTGAAAGCGGAATGGAATTCGTAATGTACAATTTCTCGATGGGAGATCCTTCCAGGTTTTCAATGGCATTTCCGGAAAGAACACCATGCGCACAAGCAGCATAAACTTTTTTTGCTCCGCGATCCATCAGGGCTTTAGACATTTTGGCTAAACTACCTCCTGTATCGATAATATCGTCGTAAAGGATGGCAGTTTTATTTTCCACATCACCTATGATATTTAAGACCTCTGCTTTGTCATCATTTCCTAATCTGCGTTTATCTCCAATTGCCAGAGAACAATTCAGTCTTTTTGCTATTGCTCTGGCTCTGGCGGTTCCACCAGTATCGGGTGAAACTACAACAGCGTTTGACAAATCGTGATTTGCTGTGAGATAACGTACAAAAATAGGTGCAGAATACAGATGGTCCACCGGGATATTGAAGAATCCCTGGATTTGGTCTGAATGCAGATCCATTGCTATAACCCGGCTGGCACCGGCTGTAGTAAGCAGATCAGCCACAAGTTTTGCCGTAATGGGTACTCTGGGTTGATCTTTTTTATCGGATCTGGCATAACCGAATGAAGGAATAACACAATTTATATTTCGGGCAGATGCTCTTTTAAGTGCATCTATCATGATCAACAGCTCCATCAGGTTATCGTTCACCGGATAACAAGTAGGTTGTAAGATAAATGTGTCGGCTCCGCGGACATTTTCATTGATCTTAACGAAAATATTATCGTTGGAGAACTTAAATACTTCAGCATCTCCCAGGGGGATGCCTGCATATTTTGCTACTTCATTCGCTAATTCTACATTAGCGTTGCCTGTAAATATTTTAAGCCTAGAAAACATAAATTAATTATTCTTCTGGTTTTTCCTCTGGTTTTTCTTCTGGTTGTTCTTCCGGTTGTTCTTCCGGTTGTTCTTCCGGTTTTTCTTCTTGCTTTTCTTTTGGTTTTTCCTCTTCAGTATGTTCAGCTGTAGATAAAGCATCTTGTAAAACTTCTTTGTATTTTTCAATGATAATGCGCTCTACCATGTTCCTGGTTTCTGTATTGATAGGATGAGCGATATCGCGATATTCACCAGAACTAACTCGACGGCTTGGCATGGCTACGAAAAGACCATTTTCACCTTCGATAACCTTGATGTTTCTGATGATAAATGCGTCATCAATAACGATATTAACAAAAGCCTTTAATTGGTTGCTTTCTCTCAGGAAAACTTTTACATCAGTAATGTTCATTTTGTACTCCTTTTTGTTTTTGTAATGCAATTCCAATATTTTTTTTTGGAATAGTATTTTGTAAAATTATCTGCTATCTTTCTATCGGGACAGAAGCCAATGACAGTTGCACCGCTACCCGACAACATTGCTTTCTTTGCTCCATTATTTTTTAAATGTTCTATTATGAATTTAATTTCAGGATATTTCCTGCAGATACCTTCTTCGAGTTTATTGTAGCAGTAGGAAACATCATGAGTTGATATCAGTTGTTGCCATTGTGTATTTTCGTTAAAAAAATGCACTGCCTGATAAGCTTCTTTACTGGAAATTTTAAAGCCGGGATTAACCAGAAAAATATTATCGATATCAATATGTTCGAGTGATGTTATCTTATCTCCTCGTCCCTCACCCAGAGCACATCCGCCTTTTAGAAAAAAATTAATGTCACTTCCAAAATTCCTGGCAATGTTGTGCATCTCCAAATCACTTAAATTCAAATTCCATAGTTCCGAGAGTGCTGAAATGGTGAAAGCAGCATTACTACTACCACCTCCCAATCCAGCTGCAATTGGTATGTTCTTCTCAAGCTCAATATCTACTCCATCTTCCACTTTATATTTATCTTTTATAAAGACCGCAACTCTATAAATAATATTTTCTTCTATATTTATAAAATCTGTACCTGTCAAAATTCTAACAGCACTATTTTTTGTCAAAATAAAATTTAAATTGTCGTAAAGCTCTATTTCAGAGAAGATTGTCCTTATATTATGGTAACTGTTACTACATCTTCCAAGAACATCAAGAAACAGATTTATTTTTGCGGAAGAACTTCGCTGAAGCCTTTTTATCTTCTTCTTTTCCATAATAATAAAAATAGTAATAATTATATTCGTAACTGCTATAGTATTTATGTGGATGAATTCCGTTTATGATTGCTCCAGTTATTTTAACATCAATATTATCCAATAGTTCCTTTGCTCTTCTTATCACATTTTTTTCAGCGCTATCAATACGCACAACCAGAGTCAATAGATCTACTTTCTTTGCCATTACCATGGAATCTGTTACAGCAATAACAGGGGGTGAATCAAATAATACATAATCATAGCTTTCTTTAAGTTTTACAAGCAATTCATCCATTCTGGGAGAAGCGAGAAGTTCGGATGGATTGGGGGGGATATAGCCACTGGTAATTATATCAAGGTTTGGAATAGAGGTATTTTTAATGATATTCTCGATATTGCTGGATTTATCTATGAGAAAATCACTGATGCCATTTTCCTTCTCGAAATCGAATATTGTGTGAACCATAGGACGTCTGAGGTCAACATCCACAAGAATGACTTTTGCATCCATTTGAGCCAGGGCAGTTGCCAGGTTAGCATGAATGGTAGATTTACCTTCTTTTGGTCCGGAACTTGTTATCAGGATTGATAATGAATTTGTGTTTTTCTTTCTGGCTATTATGTTAGTTCTCAATATTCTAAAAGCTTCAGCAGCAGATGATTTTGGTGAATAATTCGTGATCAGTTTTGTTTCCATGTGATATTTTAATATAAGTAATTCTTCCTTCTCTTTATCTTTACTACTGCGTATCATATTCTCGATTTGATCGAGATCGGAATCATAGATATGAATATATGGAATAGTACCAAGAATTGGCAATGCTACATTCTTTTTCACATCATCGAAAGTTCTTATCTTAGAATCCAGAGAATGAAGCAATAATGCCGCTCCAATGCCCATTCCAAGACCAAAAACAATTGAGATCATCAGGTTCATTTTCTTATTTGGTTTAATGGGTTTTGCAGGTACTCGGGCTTCTTCCACAATGCGAACATTACCTATTTTCGATCTTTCAGCGATCTTAGCATCTTCAAATTTTTCAATGAGCATAGTGTATATTTTTTCATTAATCAGATAACTGCGTTCCAAACGGGCAAGTTCAACCTCTGTATCAGGAAGTATAGACATTTTCCTATTATAATTTTCAACAGCTTTTTGCAGACTTACCACTTTTGAATCTTTTAAATTCTGATCGATCTGAGCTGTGGAAATTTTTTCAATAAGAGTGGAACGATAGATCAGGGGATCGGAAGAACCGGACTTGACAGAGATGATCCTCTGTATCTCTTCATTCAATCTTTTTTTTGCACTTTCAATAGAATTGTTCAAAGATTTCAGTTCAGGATGATCTGCAGAGTAGTCTGATCTGGTAAGGAAATTCACATATTGTGTTTGATTTTCTACGATCTCTTTTTTCAATTGATCCAGAAGTGGTGAAGAGAGAACGGAATTAACATCGGAAAGTAATATATCTTGTACGGAAAGTTCAGCTTGCAGAAATTTCAGGTGATTATTTGCTACTTCCAGTTCTGTTTCTGCTGCGGAAAACATGGCAGCAAGTTCTGAAGATTGTTTAATTAGTTCCTGAGTTTCTTCCGAGAGCATGGAAATACCATGCTCGATCTTGTATGTTCGTAATTCTTCTTCCGAATTACGCAGCCGGCGATCATTTTCTTCCAACTGATTTGACAGGAATTCCCGTGTATTCCTGAACTCGATTCGAGCATAATCCGTATCTTGCTGGATAAGAGCGTAAGCAGCTGCATTGGCTGCTTCTTTTGCTTCCAGGGGGCTGGTAGACTCAAAATTGATGATCAATATATCGGTTTCGCGTTCCGTATCAACAGATAAGCCGTCTTTTAGATATCCTTCCGGATTACTTTCAATTTTACTGATGGGAAGAGAACTAAAATCGGATTTCTTGCTTAGTATCTGATAGGCTATTTTCATTACCGGATAACTTGTTAATATCTGAATATTGTTATTTATCGATGAGGCTTTGTTGCTGAATGAAGAAAAAAGAAGATCACTTGCCATCCTGTCTTCCAAAAGTACTTTTGAAGTAGCTTTGTAAATTCTGGATGCTTTTGCAGTGTAAATGCTGAAAGCTATGAATACAGCCAGGAAAATAAAAGCAACCAGCCATTTGTAACGAATTATTATATTTATATAATCTTTTAATTGAATTTCCTGTTCTTCTAATGCATTTTCGCTAAATTGATTCAATTGACTCTGCATAATTCCTCGATTACCTGATATTTGATATTGCTACATACACACTTAAAATAATAGCAATTTGTGCTAGCCAATCTACAGCCTTTGTAAAAGCGTAGTAAGTAGAACCGGATACAACAACTGTATCACCTGGTTTTAAGACTGGAATTAAATCGGGATTCCCCGTTTCCAGATATTTTTTTATATTTACCCAGATAACCTTATCACCTTCTTCTGTTGTTCGAATGATTCTTATTTTAGAAAGTTTGGCGTTCTCAGTAGGTCCTCCAGCAGAGGAAATAAGCGTAAGAAGATCTGTATTATCGGGAACAATATATAGCCCCGGTTTTTGTACCTGACCCCAGATATAAGCTTTTATCTTCAACTGTTCTGTACCGGCCAGGGTACCGGTATAAAGGTATATTGATGCCGGATTATAGGCGGAAGTTGCTCCTTCGGTTTGAGCTAAAATAACCGAAGAGAACATTAGAAAAATTAGAAGTAATATTATTTTTTTCATTTATGCTCCTTAAAATTTCCAAGTATTTATTTGATATTACTGAGTCAAGGAATTCCTTATTCAGTAATATATATATATCTTTCCTCTGATTCTGCCCCGGAATCGATGTAATAATCATTTCCTTCGATTGTATATAAAACACCGGATTGCCCGAATACATCCACACGCCAGATTAGCGTAACTGGTGGAGTGATTACAGGTCCCCCATATTGTGTTTCAAGCGGTTCAAAACCAAGAGGACTCCATTGCCAGAGAGGGTTCCGGTCTATATCAAAAACTAGTAATCGGTACATAAGTCCGGTATCTCCAGCCCATTTGAATATTATATTACTAGCATTTGTGAAGGATTCATTATATGAAGGTTGTAGAAGAGAAGGTTTATATATCAGTTTATAACCCACAGTATCGGAAAGTGTGGAATTACCAGCTTCATCTACTGCTTTTATAAAGTAGAACAGGTTATAATCTACAGGTGCAGTCACATCCTGATAGACAGATTGATTATCGTAATCAACCGAATCAATCATAGTAGCAAAATTTAAAGTATCAATGGCAAAAACATAATCCTGCATGCTGAACCGGTATATATTCAAATAATCGATATCGGAATCTGTAATATTACGCCATTGGATCTGCATCTGGTTACCTCCCGGAACAGCATCGATACCGTTATATTCAAGCTCTGGGTCGTTCGTATTGTAATAATTTGCTCCAAATATAAACTCATCACCACCATCGCCTGTATCACCCAGGTGAGGAATTAATTCTGGAGGTTCAGGGGGAGTAGAATCCACACCCAGATTTTCTTCTCCTGTACAACTCATAAGTAAGATTACAATGCTTGTTAGCAAAAATATCCTTTTCATAGTTTCCTCGCTTAGAAATTAAATCTTAATCCAATACGATTTGTATTGGCAAGCACACTGGTAATAAAAGCATAATCCAAAGTAAAATCGTATAGCTTCAAACTAAGCCCGGTAGAAAAATCTGTATCGCTATATCCCAATCTGAAACCGAGTAGTTCTTTATAACGATATTCAAAGCCATAATGATATATTAAATCATAAATATAATCTATATCCCTTGAAAGTACAAATGAAGAGTTAATGAAATCCAGCGGTTGATGAAAAGCCATGCCCAGCTTGCTGTTCATCATAACTTCATCCGTGTGATCGGAATTATCATCTTCCACATTCCAGGTAATAGAAGTACCGCCCACATCCTGGAAGTTGATCCCAAAGGAAAAATCTCCCAGCCAATCCTGTTCTAAAAGCACAGAAAGCTTTGTTCTGGAAATAAATGAAAAATCAAAACCTGTTCCATTTCCAATACTTGTATCGATTTTCCTTTTGATATACTTGATATTACCACCCAGGTAGATATCAAAGGGGATCTCGAAGAAGAGCCATCCCAGGTTCAAATTATATTGTACATGCTTGGCAAAAGCAAATTGAAAGAGATCATCCGTACTGGAAATTTTTCCATCCGGAATTGCCGAGAGATTATATTCGTGATAAGAGGAGCGGTAATCTACATTATAAACCAGGTGCATTTCCAGAAAAACAGGAATATCATCGATAGTAAGACGCGTCCAATTGAAACCTATAGTAACTTCATTTGGCAGTGGCTGGCAATATGTAAAGTTGTCATAAGTTGCCAGATCTTTGTATAAAAAGGCTCTCATCAAACTAACTTCCGATTTTCGCATTTGAGCTATTCCCGATGCATTCCAATATATCGCAGAACCATCATCGGCAATGGCAGAAAACGCTCCTCCCATTCCGGAAGAACGAACACCTGCGCCTATCACCATGAAATCGCCTGCATACCTGTCGGCAAATGCACTGATCGATAAGAGGATCAAACAGGTTATACAAATTATTTTTTTAAACATACAAACCTACTTTAAAATAGCCATTTTCTGTATTTTTTCTATTTTTTTACTACCCTTTTTGGCAACGATTCGATAGAAATAAACTCCATTAGCCAGGAAATAACCGTCTTTATCCCGACAATCCCAGCCCAGAACACTGCGTGGATATTCATGATACCCTACAGAGGTTGGAAGATCTTTAAAAGTCTGAATTAATCTGCCGCTTACAGTATATATCTTCAGAGTTACCTTGTCCGCATCATCAGTAAGCACATAGGTGAATCTGGTCCTGGCAGAATTCTCGTAACTATTTGTGATGGTTTTCACCGGGTTGGGATAGTTTGCTACATTAATGATGTCAAATTGAGTGCTCACGTCAAATTCAATTCCCATACTGCGCGGATTTCCATTCACGTCATAACAATCCAATGTAAGATAATAAGTTCCCTTTTCCAGGTTGTCTAACTGGTATTTCATGGGAACCTGGATCAGGTTTCCTATTCCCAGTGTAATAGAATATTCACTGCGTTCAATTTCATTAATGTTTACTCCATCCGATAAATAGAGAGAGATATTCCTATTAAATACATCGATCCCGTTTGAATCCAGAAGCAGGAACGAAATGGTTCCATTCCTGGAAATATAACCACCGTGGGTGAATTCCTGCCCCTGGGTTGTTGTTTGTCCCTGGGTGAACTCCTGTCCTTCCACATTTGCCTCGATGTAAGGTGCGGTCTGGTCGTTATTCTGCAGGATGGTATATGTTCCAATCCTGTTTGTTTCATAGATTACTGTGTTATTATCATGGTCCATTTCACCACCACTGTAAACCCATTTCCGATAGATTTCTTCCCAGCGGTAAACAAAGAAATTATTTTCCAGTGCCATAATCTGAGTAAGAGAATCTATGTTACTGTAATGAAATGTCAGAGTTATTTTTTTATTCTCAGGAAAATGACCCAGTGAATCTGCCAGCAGACTTTGATTTAAAACTCCAATTTCATAAATCGAAGAAAAGGTGCTGTCATTCAAGCAGATAGTGTTGATATCCGGCTGATTAAGAGGTTCTTCAAAATTGCTGGAGTTGATATAGAAGACAGTATTAGATGCTAGCAGGTCAGCAGGGAATTCACACTCAAGATTACCATCCAGGCTTTGGGTTATCACATTCATTATGCCTGCTTCGAACATATTGATAGTATAGAACTCGGAAATAATAGTATTGTTTGGATAATATAACTCGGAAAAAGATTCCTCATTTTGGTTAACAACTGCCCAGAATTGGATCTCCAAATTTAAAAGTGGCAATTCTAAATATTCCCAACGGGTTTCAAGTGCTTCCAAAGGTTCGATCTGTTTAGATGTTATTAACATATGTGATATTGTGTTATCGTATAACTTTATACTGCAGGATAAAGAAGAAGTTGAACCCAGGTTTTGCACTAACAATTTTGCAGCCGGCAGGAAATTATATTCTGTAAGTTCAAAATGTTGCAACATAAGATCTGGTCCAGCTACGGTAATTATCTGTGGACTTGTAATTGTGGAATCACCTATTGCATCAAATATCCTGAAATGAAAACTGATATTAGCACCCGTATTATGAGGAGGAATTGCCTGAGATAATTGATATTTTGAATTTTCAATATTAATCATCTGAATATCGTAATCGTCATAATGGATATGACAAAGAATGCTATCGATGCCATCCTCGTCGAAAAAGTCTGCACTAATATATATAGAATCATTTTCGGTGGGTTGTGGGGGAGTGATCTGCAAGTTCACCACTGCTGCCTGTCCTACCGTGTAATTTGTCATTCCGGTAATTTCTCTGTCATCTCCATAAGCAAAAAGTTTAACTCCTCGAGAATAGATCGTATTCAAGCTGGATGGAATAATGAAGTCGGATGAAGTTAATGTATCGTTAATTGCTGGAAATACAATTGGATAGTATTCATCCAGGGGAAGCTGTGCATCATCATCATCAAAAATAACAAATTTCCCCTCTTCAATATAAGGACCTACATCCGAAGTCATAACAAGTGTATCCCCTTCGGTGAAGTTAT
>JACNIV010000309.1 GCA_014382915.1 Candidatus Cloacimonadota bacterium
AGAATCAATTATAAAGATCTTGTATTTCAATCTGGAGGTTTTAAGGAAACAGACTGTTTTCTAAGTGCAAACATTATCGTAGAAAAGAAAATTGTAGGAAAAATTCAGGTTTTTTATATTGATTCAACTGAATTATGTAAGGAAGATCCATTCTTACCTGACGAAAAAAAATTATTAAATACAATTGCTGAAAGAGTAGGTAATTATATTTACCACAAGAAATTAAAGCAAACTGTCATAGAACTGGACACCGTAAAAGAAGCTATTGAAAGTCATAAAAAAAAGGATTGGAAAATAATTATTGATCTGATAAAAGCTACAGATTCCAGTTTGTTTTTAAGAATATCCAGGAAAATGATGAACTACTTATGCTGGATAGGCATAGATAAAGCGAGGGAGTTACTACTTTCTTTTGAGGGTGAAAAAAATTCAAAAACCACAAGTTCAACTTTTGATTTAAACATTCCAAGTAAGAAAAGAGATATCGAATCAATGACCGATCTTAGTGACCAGGTTTTTATAATAGCCTCCGAATATCTGAGTGATGAGGATATACTGATCAACTTTCAAAAATGGATTCAAGAAGATAAAATAGATTTCTTAGTTTTAGCACTTGAAAGCCTGGCTTCTTCTCTCAATGATATCCAGAATGCAATTAGCCGTTATCGTCATCTTGGTCTTGATAAGAGAGAATTATCTTTATCTACTAACAAAAATATAAATGTTCTTTTGATCTACAGACTTTTTACAGAACAACTTGAATTCATTAATATTGCCAAGAATTATGTGGATATCAAAGACTTTTATTATATTATGCAACACATTATTTTCCCGCAGAATAGTCATGGCAAATTAGGCGGGAAAAGCGCTGGTATATTTCTTGCCTATAACATTCTGAAAAACGCCAAAGGAGATGATGATCAAAACCTGAATATTAAAATTCCCAAAACCTGGTGTGTAACATCCGATACAATGCAATATTTTATTCATTATAACGATCTTGAGGAAGCTTTTGAACAGAAGTATAAATCAATAGAACAGATTCGTGAAGAATACGGTAATATCATTCAGATTTTTAAGAATTCCCATTTTCCTGATGACACAATAAATGGGTTATCACTTGCTTTAGATGATTTTGGAGAAAACCCGATAGTTGTGAGAAGTTCCAGTTTATTAGAAGATAGAGTAGGAGCATCTTTCTCAGGAAAATACAAAAGCCTGTTCTTGGCAAACCAGGGTTCAAAAAAAGAACGTTTGGATGCATTAATGGATGCTGTAGCAGAAATATATGCTTCTACCTTTGGACCTGATCCGATCGAATATAGAAAAGAACGTGGGTTACTTGATTTTCATGAAGAGATGGCATTAATAATTCAGGAAGTTGTAGGAACAAAAGTAGGTGAGTACTTTTTACCTTCTTATGCAGGAGTTGCCTTCAGTAATAATGAATTTAGGTGGTCACCCAGAATAAAAAGAGAAGATGGATTAGTGCGAATAGTTCCGGGATTGGGTACTAGATCTGTAGACAGATTAAGCGATGATTATCCAATTTTAACTGCACCGGGACAACCTAATCTGAAAGTTAATATTACTTCTGATGAGATCCTGCGATATTCTCCTCGTCAAATCGATGTTATCAATCTTAAAGCAAATTCTTTTGAAACAATAGAGATAAGGGATTTATTAAAAATATCTGGTAATGAGTATCCAGTAATAGAAAAAATTGTATCTGTATATGAAGAAAATCGTTTTTCATCTAAACCTTTATTTAATCTTAATTTTAAAGAAGATGACTTAATTGTTACATTTAACGGATTGATTTCAGGAACGCCTTTTTTGAAAAAAATGAAAAGTGTATTAGATATTCTTCAAGAAAAGGCTAACATGCCTGTAGATATTGAATTTGCTTCTGATGGAAAGGATTTTTATCTTCTACAATGCAGAGCTCAATGTTATTCCAAAGATAATATCCCCTCCGCAATTCCACGAGATATAGCAAAAGAAAATATTATTTTTAATGCAAAAAAATACGTATCAAACGGTCAACTTAAGGATATCTCTCATATTGTATATGTCGATCCGGATATGTATAATTCTCTGGAAACAATTGAAGAATTAAAATCAGTTGGAAAAGCAGTTGAAAAGATAAATATAGTATTACCCAAAAGGAAATTCATTCTCATGGGACCGGGAAGGTGGGGCAGCAGAGGAGATATAAAACTTGGAGTCAGTATAACTTATTCGGGTATTAATAACACTGCCATGCTGATCGAGATAGCAAAGAAAAAAGGAAATTATACTCCGGATTTATCCTTCGGAACTCATTTCTTCCAGGATCTGGTCGAATCCTCAATTAAATACTTACCTTTATATCCGGATGAGAAAAGTATTACATTTAACGAAAACTTTTTAACCAAATCTGAAAATATTCTAAGCAATCTTTTACCGGAATTTACTTCATTAGAAGATGTTATAAAAGTTATCGACATAAGAAAAGTGACAGATGGAAAGATTCTAAAGATATTGATGAATGCAGACTCGAATGAAGCTTTGGCTTTTCTTTCAGTTTCTACAA
>JACNIV010000310.1 GCA_014382915.1 Candidatus Cloacimonadota bacterium
TAACTAAAATTGAATTGCAAGGTAAAGAGCTGTTGCAGGCAACAGTCCGTGACATCACCGAGCGTTGGGAAGCTGAAGAGAAACTCAAAAAGAGAAATCAGCAATTAGAAGCCTTTAATAAAATTGCTGTAGACAGAGAATTAAGAATGATTGAATTGAAAAAAGAAATTAATGAACTTCTAAAGAAATCAGGTGAAAAACCTCAATATACTGTTTGAGAAAGATTTATGAAGTTTAGGTTGCTGGTTCTCCGATAATGATCGGAGTAAATTGAATCATAAGGTTAAAAAGACAAAAAGTGAAAACGTATGGTTCAGGTAACATACCTGAACCAGCGTGGTTTTCTCGACTCGTCGTAAACTTACGAGTCGAAAGTAAAATTTATGAGGTAAAATGAAAAAACCGCTGAAGATCTTAATAGTGGAAGATAATCCTTCCGACGCCGAACTTATTCAGCTTGAACTAAGGAAAACCAACAAAGAATTTGAATCCAGGGTAGTGCAAGATGAAGAGAATTTTCTAAAAGAACTCGAAGCTTTTCAACCGGATCTGATCTTATCAGGTTATACCATGTCCCAATTCACAGGATTGGACGCTCTGGATATAGTAAAAAAGAAATGTCCCGAAGTTCCCTTCATCATTGTAACCGGTTCCGTAAATGAAGAAACAGCAGCAAAATGCATGCGCTGGGGAGCCTGGGATTATGTTCTGAAAGACAGGCTTGTACACCTGGGAAATGCAGTACAAAATGCCATTAGACTCAAAGCAGAGAATGAAAAAAAGAAACTGGCAGAAGAAGCACTACTGGAAAGTGAAGAAAAATACCGAACATTAATTGACAGTATTCAGGATGGTGTTTTCTTAATTCAAGATGGTTTGATGAAATTGGTCAATCCTGCTTTTGCTTCTATGATAGGTTATAATGTGAAAGAAGTGATCGGTATGGACTTCAGAAAGTTAATAGCTCCTGAAGATGTTGAAATGGTCGCTGAGATTCACTGCTACAGCCAGCATCTTTGTGCAGAATGTCATCGATGTTTTTGAAAGTTTGTTCGAACATATTATTAACCTTTCAATTACGCAAAATTCTTTTTAATAAACCAACTAACAATTTCGATCCCTTTATCATCCACTTTGAAAACATTTCGTACAGCTCTAAGAGCTATCCCTACATATGATCTAGGACAGCTCGGAGAGCTATCCCTACTTTAATAAAAAGATTCCCTTAACTTTTTGGCCAACGTGCTCGACCAGGTAAATAGCGAAAAGCAGAAAGTAACATGTTGCAAGGATAACCCCCTTTAATTCCCCCTTCAAAAGGGGGATAGAACTGAAAGCGTGAAGAAATTTGATTATTGGGTGAAAGGTGTCAAGGATTTAATGGTTATAGGTATTAGGTCGCGGGTTTGGGGGTTGCATACATTAATACTAACATAGATTCTTCGTCGAATGTCTTTGTGGGTTCTTCCTCAGAAAGACGGATGGGGATTGGGGATTGTAAACATTAATTCTAATATAGATTCTTCGTCGAATGCCTTTGAAGGTTATTCCTCAGAAAGACAGATGGGGGGTTGCATACATTAATACTAACATAGATTCTTCGTCGAATGTCTTTGTGGGTTCTTCCTCAGAAAGACGGATGGAGGATTATACTACTTTACTATCTCCTAAGTAAAACATTGGAGATCAATAAAATTTCGAAAGTAAAAAAATAGAAAGCGTGAAAAAAGTTGACATTATAATTGTAATTTATCTTATATACTTATATAAATAAAAAAAAAGGGCAAAAATGAATGAACTTGAAATTTGCGGTAATCTTACCATGAACAAAGAAATAAAAATTAACGAATTACGAAAAGAGATTGAATACTTGCTCGAGAAATTGGGCAAATAACCAAAATATGAGATTCCGGAGTAAAGAGATGAGTTGTAAGCCTTTGCAAAGAGGAACTGAAAGAATGTTGCTTCCGTCTTTGCTTAAGCTACGCCGAGACAGGACGGCGCGACAAGCGGGTTGCGGGTTGAGAAGAGGTGGTTATGAAGAATTATAAAGATCTTGAAATTTATAAATTGTCATCCGAGCTTGCTACTTCTGGTTTCCAAGCCCCAGCTTGGACACCCATCATCACAGCATTCCCAAGCTGGTGCTTGGGAACGAGAATACAAAAGAAATAAGTTTGAGGTATAAGATGAAAAGTAACGATAAAACCAGAGAACAACTCTTAAAAGAGATAGATCTTCTAAAAATTAAAATTACCGAACTGGAAAAATCTGAAACCAAGCGCAAGCAGGCGGAAGGAGCGCTGGCTGAGAGTGAGTTACAATTTCGTAGTCTGTCGGATGCATCGATGGAAGGAATAGGAATAATTCAGGATGGTAATGTGTTAATAGCAAATAGTAAATCAAGTGAAATATTTGGTTATGACCATTTTGAAATAATTGGTAAATCTATGATAGAGTTTGTCGCATTAGAATCAAGGAATCTGGTTTTAAAGAATTTTAGAGAAAAATTTAAAAAACCTTTTGAAATAGTAGCAATCAGAAAAAATGGCTCAAAATTTCTTGCTGAAGT
>JACNIV010000311.1 GCA_014382915.1 Candidatus Cloacimonadota bacterium
GTGGACTGTGTAAAATCAGATGGTGATTGGTATATGAAACTGAGTGCGTATGACACTTTATATTCGATGTCTGAAGAGTTAGGTACGAATTTTGTGCGGCGATTGCTCGAGCGAGGTACACATTCTAATTTCTATGAGATTCGGGCGCATTGCTACAAATATCTACTACTGTTATTCGATGATGCTGCTTACGTAGAAGGGTGTTTGAACGATACGTCGAAGAAAGTGCGGGAAACAGTAGTGAGGACTGCGCTTTCGGGCACTGAAATGGACAGCAGCACGCGGTTGCGACTGTCTGAGATAATCAAGGAGAAGAAATTAAAACTGACCAAAAAACAGAAAGGCAGGTTAAAGAACTTGTTGGAACAGTGAACGTAAGAGAAGGCGGAATTAGACCCTGAGAGAGAAGAATTAAGGCTTGAGTTCATTGATAATCAAACAGAGAAAGTTTTTAAGTAGGAAAGAAAAAGTATAAAATGAAGTGCATAGATTGCATGTACAGGGATATTTGCGTGTGAAGCAGATGATGCGGAAGGAGAAAGGGGTGGAAGGAGAAATAAAGAGGCAGATTATTGGAAATGTTGCGGGTGAGTTTATAGCAAAAATATACATATCTGTATATATACAAATTTGTATTTTTGATGACAAAAAGGTGGTTTGAATGATTGAAGCGATAAGAAATCTCGGTATTTTGAAAATGATAGATGAATTTGAAGAATTTGATTTTAATGCTTTAGAATCGGTAGATGCCTTCTTAAAGCAAAGGGGAAAAGCTATTAAGAGTGGCGTTTACGCAAAGCTTCAGTTTGAAAAAATTGACTTGAAAAATATCGGGGTACTCGCATTAGAAAACAAAAAAATAACTTTTAAAACAATGGAAGTCCCAGACGACCATTCGAAACTTATTTTTCGCTCGACACCGGGATCACAAGATGCTTGCATATCTCCTACTTGGAAGGTGACCAAAGGGAATAAAGAATTGAATGCAGGTGATAAAAAACTTAAGAATACTATTGAACATTTTAAGAGATTCATTGAAGAGGCAGAAAATAATCCTAAGTTAGAGGAAGATATAAATATTTTTTCAAACGTGTTAGAGGTCTTAAAAGCTCAGAAGATTTCAATTGAGTCAGAAGGGCAGATAACTCAGCAACCCTTTTGGGAAGTTTTTAGAAATAAAAAACAATCGGGAAAGAATAAAGACGGTTTAAATCTATTTACGATCCAAATTAATGGAAAGTATCCTGGAGAAATACCTGCTATTGTCAAATATTCCCTTAATAAAATTGCAGAAAGATTTTATCGACCGGTGTCCATAAATTTTAACTCACCCCCAGAGGAACAAACGTGCAGCATCTGTAATGCAGAAACAGAACTCTTTCCCAATGTACTCTCAGGTGTAGGAATAAATATAGCCAACGTGGATAAACCTGGTTTTTTCCCTGGTGTTGCCAGTGAAAATGCAGTAAAAGCCTTTCCAATTTGTGCGCCTTGTGCCGAGGCTTTATATGTCGCAAAGTTCCATGTATTCTCAAATCTTCGTCAGAATATCTCGGGACATCAGGCTTTAATCATCCCCCATTTGGTGGAAAGCGAAGACAAAAGCGAAGCACTTGAGATTGTTACTTCAGATTTTTGGAGATTAAGAAGTGATATAAGTGGTGCAGAAAGAACAGAAGCGGGAATTCTAAAGGATTTGGCTGAGAATAAAGGCATTGCTACTATTACTTTCATAATTGGCAATGTAGGTGGGCAGAGTGTAGAGAACATAAGAAAAGTCATCCCTGATGTTCTCCCGTCACGACTTTCTGAAATTTCAAATGCGATTGAAGAAATAAACAAGATGCATGAAAATTATCCGTTCAAACATCCCTGGAAATCAAAGTATTCTCCTCTCAATGGTAACCTCAGAATAGTAAGAGATGTACTTGGAATGCCCAGATACAGGAAACCGCCAGCAGGTAAAAGAAGCCCTTTTAAGGCATCATCTGTTAACAGCCTTGATCTTTTGAGTGCAATTTTCCTTAAGAGGCGATATTCTCTAAGGGCTTTATTGGCTGAGTTTTCAGCGAAGCTATCCTATGATTTTTTAGGTGCTTTATCGGACGATGACAAGAACAAACCTATTTATTCAATCAGGGATAATATTGCCAATATGGTGCATTCCCTTTTATTCTTGGACAAATTAGGAGTGATAGAAATGGAATCCGGAAAAAATTTTGTAAGCAAATATCTTGAAAAGCACGAAGGATTGAAACCCTTGAATGACTTCTTAAACGAAGAAGCAAGGGGTTTGGACACAGAGGAGAAGCAGTATGCGTTCTTGGTGGGGTTGCTCTTTGGCAAGTTGGTAAGTATTCAACTGGCAAGACAGGTCTCAGCCAACGCCTTGAGATGGCTAAAGGGACTACAAGTAAGTCCGCAGGATCTGATGGACATATTTGTGAAGACAAAGAGCAACCTGGACGACTACAGCACGCCAAAAACTGCATGGTCTGAAGAGATGAGGGGTGTGGCTGTAAATATATTGCGCTCGGGCTGATTGAGAAACGTAACCTCAGCGTTCTCAAG
>JACNIV010000312.1 GCA_014382915.1 Candidatus Cloacimonadota bacterium
CTATTATCAGCGCTGGCGAGGCTTGGCTCACGGAAATGTCAACGGAGCAGCTTAAGGAGGTGTTCTCGTTGAGTCGTGATGCGGTGGAGCCCCGCTAAAAAAACCACGAGATTTCACGAGATAGACACAAGACCAGAAATCAGAGAATAGAAAACAGAAAACAGATTCCGAAAATTGCCTGAAGATCAGAAATTGCCTGAATTTTTTAATTTTTTAATTTTTTAAAATCTAAAAGTCCTCAAAATCAAATACAGTGTAGCCATCTTTTCTGAGTGACCCTTTTCCCTCAATCTTTTTTGCTATCATGCCAAAATACTCTTTTCGGCTTTCTTGATTCCAGTCAACATATCTACTTTTCTTTTTCAGTTCAATGAGAATATCTTTTGCTTCCTTTAACTTCAGGCTCCCGTATTTGCATTCAAAAAACCCAATCTCTCTTCTTTCTTCATTCAGAACAACAATGTCAATCTCATACTGATTCTTTCCCTTTTCCCGTTTCGGGATTTTACCCCACTGACTACCGATTCTCTGGAATTGACAGGGTAAAGTGTCCCTTTTCTCAATTAAAAATTCACGGCAGACCTTTTCAAAGACGAATCCGAGATAGCGGTTGTAACCCTCCTTAATTTCATTAGATGAGAAAATCGCTTCTTCAATAAACGTAATATTTGGATTGATGAATCTGAACCAGAAATTCACAAAATTATCCTTGATATAATACGTTCCTCTTCTTGACTTCACATTATCTATCAATGGCGTCTTTCTTTCTACTAGCCCCACATCAATCAGGTTTCTAAGATATGGGCTTATATCCGTACCTTTAGTCCCGATATAATTTTTAATTTCCCCTAATTTCGTATTTCCAAAAGCAATAGCGTCCAATATTTTTTTATACGTCTTCACGTCACTAAATTCATATTTCATAAGAAAATCAATTTCTGATTTCAGAAAGGAGTCTACTTTCTTTAGTTCCTCATCCAGCCACTCCCAGAACGGGTAATTTATTTTTTCAAGATAAAAGGGGATACCATCAGAAAAACCGTATATTTCAATACGCTCTTCAGTTGTGGATTCCGGAAAAAAGTCGGCTAATTCTGAGAATCTCAATGCTCTCAATTTTAGCTGTCCTGTTTTTCGCCCATACAACGGAGAACTATAGCTCAAGACATGACTTTCCATCATGGATATGGACGAGCCAAGGATGATTAATTTCGTCTTTGTATTCGCAAGAAGAACATCTACTATCATCTGGAGTTCAGATACAACTTTCGGGTTCTCTTTTATCAGGTTTGGAAACTCATCGATAATTATTATCTTATCTTTCAAAAAATTGAAAATAGCTTCCAGATCCTCCTCAACATACTTTATTCCGGGTTCCACGCGTGAAGCAACTTCTTTGAGCTTTTTGAGATTATTTTCTTCTGTTGCAAGATAATAGACAAATTCCTTACCTTTTACACTGGCAAGTGAAAGTGTTGTCTTTCCTATTCTTCTTCTCCCGTAAATCACGTAGAAATCCAAACCAGGACCGTCTAATTTCTCTTTAATTGCCTTTAGCTCTTTTTCCCGGTTTATGAATTTCATAGCTCATCACCTCTTTTAAACATATAAATTAATATAAGTCATATTATGCTAATTTAGATTATATAAAGATTTTCACTAAAAGTCCTCAAAATCAAATACAGTGTAGCCATCTTTTCTGAGTGACTCTTTTCCTTCAATCTTTTTTGCAATCATGCCAAAAAACTCTTTTCTTCTTTTTTGATTCCAGTCAACATATCTGCTTTTCTCTTTCAGTTCATTCAGGATGTCTTTTGCTTCCTTAAACTCCAAGCTCCTGTATTTGCATTCAAAGAATCCGATTTCTTTTCTTTCTTCATCTATGGCAACAATATCTATTTCTTTATCTTTATGCCACCATTTTCCCATTTTCGTGAACCGGAATGGCAGTTTATCTCTTTTCTGAAGAAGATATTGCTTGCAGACTTTTTCAAATACAGTACCCAGATACTGATTGAACTTGACCTCGAAATTATTGATACGCCCCGTTTCAAAAAGGTCTGATTTGTTCGGATAAATAAATCGGAAATAAAAGTAGAAGTAATTATCCAAAAATACATAACGCCTGTTTCGTGATTTCTCCTTTCTTTCACCAAGCGGAAACGTGTCTTCAATAATATGCAACTTTATGAGATTATCCAGATATTGAGAGACAATACTCTGGTTAAAGCCGGTATAAGTAACAATATCACCGAATTTCGTATATCCAAAAGAAATAGCCTTAAGTATCTTATAATACCTCGTTGGGTCTCTCAATTCATATTTTATCAGTATTTCTGCTTCTTCAAACAATATCTTGCCCGGAAGAAAAATATCTTCTAATTTCTCGTTATTTTTAAGCCGGTACGCGGCATCCAGAATGTAATATGGTATTCCGTCTGTTATGCCATATACCTTGATAATATCATCGGTTGAAAGTTCAATAAACTCCTTTATGTGATAATACTTGAGAGGCGGCAGCAATATTTGACCTGTTCTTCGACCATACAGCGGAGACTGGTAACCCAAA
>JACNIV010000313.1 GCA_014382915.1 Candidatus Cloacimonadota bacterium
CGAACAAACCGATAATAGGAATTTCGTAGTTAATATTCTGAAATGTCATGTTTTTTGACGTTGTCCCCGAAAACTGGTCCAAACCTAATGTGTAAAACTGTGTAAAATAGTTTGAAATATTTGGAGATTATTTTAACTTTGTTTCAATGAAAATTTCAGACTAAAACACTAAAGTTATTTAAAGGGGAGCATATGAAGTCAAGATACAGTATTAACAAGATCATTAAGATAGTAAAAGAGCATGAAAGTGGTAGATCAGTAAAAGATCTTTCTCGTGAATATGGAATATGCGGTAATACATTTTATCGCTGGAAGAATAAGTACAGTGGACTTGATGCATCAGAGGCGAAACGCCTAAAGGAACTAGAAGAAGAGAACCGCAGGCTCAAGAAAATAGTAGCAGAGAAAGAGCTTCATATAGATGTATTAAAGGAAGTAATCTCAAAAAAGTACTAGATCCTGACCAGCAGCGCCAGGCTGTTCGGGATATCAAAGGGTACGGTGTAAGTGAGCGGAAAGCTTGTCATCTGCTCCATCATAATCGTTCGAGTTTACGTTATAAAAGCAAAGAGAGTGATTTGAATAAGCAAATAATGATATTTCTAAAAGAGAAAGCTCATGAGAAGCACCGTTATGGTTATAAAAGACTTACTGTATTTGCCAGAGAGAAGTTTGGTCCGATCAATCATAAGCGGGTCCATCGACTTTATGTTTTATCTAAACTTCAATTACCAAAGAACAGAAAGAAACGCAGAAAATATCGGTCAACACCAATGATCATTCCTGCAGCACCCAATGTACTCTGGTCTATGGACTTTGTTGCAGACAGGATAGAGAATGGAAGAAAACTTCGGATCTTTAATTTGATAGATAATTATACAAAGGAGTGTGTTGGAAATATCGTAGATACCTCTATCGGAGGTTATCGAGTTGCAAGAGAGCTTGATAAAATAATTGAATTTCGCGGAAAACCGAGAGCCATAGTTTGTGATAATGGACCTGAATTTACAAGTGGCAGAATGTTTGATTGGTCTCAAGAGAATGGAGTTAATCTAAGTTTTATTCAACCAGGTAAACCACAGCAAAATGCATTTGTTGAGAGCTTTAACGGAAGAATGAGAGATGAATGTTTGAATGTTAATTTGTTTAATTCACTTATAGAAGCAAGAACAGTAATTGCAGAATGGACAGAGGATTATAACAAAAGCAGACCTCACAGTTCTCTGGGTTACTTAACTCCAGAAAAATTTAGATTGACTTTTGAAAAGAAATTGAAAGAAGTTAACACATTAAAGGTGGCCTAAAAAATGGGAGACCGTCATATTCTGCCATTATGATAAGAAGTCCACAATTGTGGAGGATAATCTGAATTAGTACATTGAGCATATCCACCATCAAAGTTTGTTTCACTTAGTAGCTCATTTGCCCAACCTGCAAGTTCAGCTAGTTTGTCGTATAATGAATCTCTTTCCGAATCGTTAACATAATACCATAACATATCAACAGTAAAAGCAACATTCAAAAGCAATCTGCCATAATTCAGGCAATCTCCGAAAGTGCCATCCTCATACTCCACCCACACACTATCAAGATCGAGGTACATATTAACAGTCCACATCGCAGGATCGGGATGTTGCCCATCATAAAACGGATCGTCCAAAAGCATATTTTTTGCTCGTATTAAAAGTTGTTCCCAAGTATTAGGTTGTTCTAATCCTCTGCCAATAGCACCAAGAATAGAAAGTTTGGCATAATATCCAACCTGGTTTATAGGCTCAAAACTACTTCTGAATTCCCGAAAATCCTCTTCACCTTCGTCTCTTGTTAATTTAAGTTTGTTATAATAGAATGTCATAACTTCGTCTGTTCCATCGCCACCTGTCAGTGAATCCGCACAGGCGTCTTTTAAATCTGAAAACAAAGTACTGTCCATTGTTTTGGTTTGCAATAATTCACCAAATGCTGATTGACAAATTACAATAAATAGAATAGTTAAAATAAAATTTTTCATGATTTACTCCTTTCTTATTTTATTAAAGTTATTTTTTTTACAGCTAATGTTCTATCTTCTTCAAATATTGTTGCGAAATATATACCTGAAGAAAGTTCATTTTTACTTTGATCTGTCCCGTCCCATATAATTTCAGATATGTTTTTATTAATGCTAAATTGCTTAACTCTTTGACCTTTGATATTGTAGATGTTTACAAATCCATCATTAAAATTCTTGGGTAGATTAAAACTAAATGTAGTTTCAGAATTAATCGGGTTTGGAAAAATTGAAAATTTATATAATGATTCTTGAATAACATCATCTGAGATGGATACTATGTTTTCATCTGTTCTTATTAAATGAACACCATTTGAATACAAAAGGTATCCAAAATCCATTTTTTTATAATATGGCAAAAGACCTTCATTCTCAATCCATTCAATATTAAAATCATAATCACATTTAAAAATATATGGTACAGCGGTAATCATAAATGAATTCTCTTCAGGTATATCTATTGCATACCAGCAATTATATCCAATATCGGGATCAAGTATTTCTTCCTGCAGTAAC
>JACNIV010000314.1 GCA_014382915.1 Candidatus Cloacimonadota bacterium
TTCATGTTTTCATTCACCTGTACCGGCTGGTTGAATTGTGAAAAAAGCGGTGTGAACAACATAAGTATAAACAGCATTTTACATGGTTTCATTTTCCCTCTATTTGAAACCTTGCGAATGGTCTTGACCTTCGCAATGGTTGATTACGAGCCAATTACCATTGCGGAGGCTTGCCTGCCTTTGGCTGGTTTATCTGCCGCAGGCATATTTTTCAACCATCCGCAAGGTAATCGTAATTATTTTATCCTAAACTTTCCCCGCCTACTCCAAAGTTTTCGCGTGGAACTTCATCAATGCGCACATAAACAGCACTTTCGGGTTTATGAGTAACTTCCACAACTACATCTGTCAATTTCCTGATAAGTTGCAATTTTTGTTCCTTGGAAAGATCTCCAGCATTTTCCAGAGTTATGATCGGCATTTTATTCTCCTTTTATTCTTCATTGGGAAATAGAAACCAGAAAAGCATGTACAACACTATTCCCACTCCCACTACAAAAGACATCACCACAAAAGCGATCCGCACCAGGCTAACGTCCCAGCCCAGGTAATTGGCAATTCCGCAGCAGACGCCTGCTATCATCCTATTCTTCCAACAACGTTTTATTTTATGTTCATCTTTTTCTTCTGTTTCGATATCGATAATTTCCGGTTCATCGATTTTCCCGGGAAGAATTATAAGCAGAAGCAGATAGAGCCAACCACCAGAAAAACCAAAGAATAGAGATATAACAAAGATCAATCGCAGGATGTTGGCTTTTATGCCAGTGCTTTCTGCCAGACCGCCACAAACTCCAGCGATTATTTTATCCTTATCCGATAAGTGTAGTTTTTTCATTTTCCCTCCTGAAAGAATCCCGTATAAGAGGTAAAAAAAGAATTATTCCGTCAAGAAAAATAAAAAAGATAAAAATTTGACATAATTATATCATTCCTGAATTTAGAAATTCGAATGAACGGGAGAAGTAAGATGAAAACAAAGAAGATCACTGTTCGTACTTCCAGACGGGAAGAACTGATAGACATCACCGGTGAGATATTGGAATTCGTGCGGGAATCCGGTATAAGCGAGGGAAAGATCACTATTTTCATCCCACACACCACAGCTGCAGTAACCATCAATGAAAATGCCGACCCCACCGTACAAAGGGATATCACATTTATCCTGAATAAACTTGTGCCCAAACTGCCGAATTACCATCACCTGGAAGGCAATTCCGATGCACATGTAAAAAGCTCGTTAATAGGTTGTTCACAAGATGTTTTCATTTCAGATGGCAGTTTACTTCTGGGAACCTGGCAGGGAATTTATTTCTGCGAATTCGATGGTCCCCGTCATAGAACTGCCATCTTAAGGATAGATTAAATGGTCTGGTTCAGTTTTTTACTGGCGCTTATTTTACTGCTTTTTATTGCCAGGAAAAGTCTGTGGCTGGCACTGATAGTGAGTGCGTTTATACTGGGTATATTCAACCTGGGACTACCAGAACTTTTTTCATTGATCATATCCACCATTACAGATCCGGCAATTTTGCTTCTGGCACTGGCAGTCGGATTGATCCCAATGATCGGCGGAGGGTTGCAGGTATCTGGTCTTCTGGCAGACCTGGTGGACAATCTACAGATGAAACGTCAGGTTTTCCTGGGGTTTTCACCTGCATTAATGGGATTACTTCCCATTCCAGGTGGAGCGTTGCTTTCGGCACCTATGTTAAGCAAAGCCGGTGATGATATTCCCTCTTCTACATATACTGCCATTAATGTATGGTTTCGTCACATCCTGATATTGATCTATCCACTGGGAGCCCTTCTTCCCTGTTCCAAGATGGCGAATTTGAATGTTTATACTATTATATTATATCTTCTGCCAGCATTTTCTGTTCTGTTTTCATTGGGATATTTCTTCTTCTTATATAACATTCGTGGAAATATGCCGTCAGAAAAGAAGAGCGATCTTAGAAAAATAATCCCACCACTATTTATCATAATCATAGCCCCTATAATTCACATAATTCTCTCCAATGCGAGTATTATGGACGAAATATCTCTACTAATTGGTATATCCACCAGTTTGATCCTCACATATTTCATTGGCAGACTGCAAACAAAAAGCATAAAAGGTATTTTTATTAAAATGAAGCCCTGGAAATACTTCCTCATCATAATTGGAGTATTTTTGTTTTTGCATATATTCAAGGCTTCTAATATTTCTGAAGAGATTTCAAAAATAAATATTTCCAGATCATTCCTGATAGTATTTGTGGGTGGATTTTTAGGTTTTGTTACCGGACGAGTTCAGCTTCCGATTTTTATTTTAGTTCCCATTTTTCTGGTAAAGTTTGGAAATTCGGAATTGACAGCTTTGAGTTTTGCCATAATGTACGTTGCAGTATATATTGGTTATATGATATCCCCGGTTCATCCCTGTGTATCTGTTTCTGTGGAATATTTCAGAACGAGTTACAAAGATTTTGCCGGTACATTATTTTTCCCCAGCATTATCGGGCTGGGTCTTCCTTTTTTAGCATCTATATTGTTCTTGCAAGGCGTAAGTTATGGCGCAT
>JACNIV010000315.1 GCA_014382915.1 Candidatus Cloacimonadota bacterium
TCCGGTGAGAACTTGAACCTCGATCTGGAAGTGGCTTTTGTTAACAAAACCGGCGCTGCTTCTGTGAACAGGTTGGATGAAGATTCTTTGAAATTCCTGATAAAAACTGCAGAAAGTATGGCCAGGTTGAATCAGCCTGATCCGGAATTTGTGCCTTCCGAACCGGCTCATAAACTACCGAACGTTAATAATTATAGTGATAACACTGCTCATCTTTCAGTGGAAAAAATAGTAGATGATATTGATAAATGTGTAAATAATGCCAAATCGAAAAAAGCCAAAGTCTCAGGTATTTCCGAGAAACATTTTCATAATGATTTTCTGTTCACCAAAAACGGTTTTAAAGGCTTTGACCGATCCACCAGCTTTTCTCACTCCATGACCATGAAAAAAAGCACTGTGGAAACAAAGGTTTCCCGCTCGGTTAAAGATCATGCTAAATTCAGTATGGATGAACTGGTTGATCAGCTTAACACGCAATTCGATTCTCTGCAGAAACCACTGCAACTGGAAAAAGGGCGATTGCCTGTTATCCTGCGACCGGCTGCTGTTTTAAACTGGTTGATCTACCTTATCTGGACGTTTGATAGACGTAATACTGATGAGGGGCTTACTCCTTTTACCAGACAGATCGGAAAAAAATTCTTTGGAGAAAAATTCACTTTCCGTTCCCGACTGGATGATCCCGATCTGGCAGTCAATAAATTCTCCAGCGACGGTATACCCGGTAGAAATATGGATTGGATAGTGAAAGGTGTACTGAAAAACATGAGCGTATCGCGCTATTATGCCAGGCAGAAAAAACTGCAAGCTGCCAGTCCTTATAACGTGATAGTAGAAGGTGAAGGTACTTCGGAAGCTGAAATGATGAAAATTGTAGATCGTGGTGTGATCGTGAACCGTTTATGGTATATACGTCCGATAGATCGTAAAACCGGTGAGTGGACAGGTTTGACCCGCGATGGTGTTCTCTATTTTGAAGATGGCAAGATCCAGAAATCTGTAACGAATTTTCGTTGGAACGAGATTCTGCACGATGCAACCAGGCGCATATTGGCGCTGGGAGAAAGCGTTCAGCAGGAATATTATGCCAGAATACCCGCGATGTTGATAGATGATTTCAATTTCGTGGATGTAACAACGTTTTAGGAATTTTAGACGCGAATTCACCTTCGTTACCGTCATCAATGATCTGTCACTACTGTTAGTCGAACCTTTTTGTGTAAATGTGACAATAGGGTAGACTGCCTTTCTTCTCGTAATAATCCTGATGATATTTTTCGGCAGGATAAAATTTGTTAGCCGATTCAACTTCGGTAGCCACATCATAACCTTTTTCTTCCAAAATTTCGATCAGCTTTTTCGCGGTTTCTTTCTGTTCGTCACTTGTATAATAAACTGCTGATCTATATTGATGCCCAATATCAGGACCTTGCCGATTGATTTGCGTGGGATCATGGATCTCAAAGAAGAGTTTTGTTAATTCTTCATAACTTATCTTGCTGGGATCGTACACAATTTTTGCTGTTTCTGCATGACCTGTTGTTCCAGTTGTAACATCGTAATAGACGGGATTTTTGAGATTACCTCCCATATATCCCACCGAAGTTGAAATCACTCCTTCCAGTTTTTGAAAATGATATTCCACTCCCCAGAAACAACCTCCGGCAAAATAGGCTTTTTCATATTTTGCTTCTTCCTGTTGAAATTGCAGGGAAACGGAATTTACACAATGTCGCACATTTTTATCGGTTAATCCTTCTCCCAGAAAAACATGTCCCAGATGAGCATTGCAATTGGCACATAAGATCTCGGTTCTTCTACCGTCGGCATCGGTTTGTTCTTTCACTTTGCCTTCAATGGCATCATCAAAACTGGGCCAACCGCAGCTGGAATGAAATTTGTTATCCGACTTGAAAAGCGGTCCACCGCATTTTTTGCATTTGTACAGACCTTCCTCGAAATGATCAGTGTAAATTCCGGTAAAGGGACGTTCTGTGCCTTTCTGTTCGATCACATATTTTTCCAGATCATTTAATTCTCTATATTTTTCTTCTGCATTCATAATCACAACTCCTGTCAGCAGGAGGGCTAAAATCATTAACTTTATCATTTTTCCTCCTTATTATAGTTGATAATATAAGATAGAATTTATCTGATGCTATAAAATTTATGCAGAATAATAAAAAAGCGAAGGTCAGAAAAAATCCCGATCTTCGCGAATAAAATAATACTAAATCTTAGAATAACTTATAAATTAATCCCAGACCAAGTGTCTGCTTGAATTGAATTTCATCGATTCTTTCTGCATTCAGATCAAGGTCCATTTCATTATAAATGAGACCAACGTAGAGATTGAGGTTGATAAGCTTGGTTATAATTGCTGTAAAAATATGTTCCCAGCTCAGGCGAACTGCTTTCCAATCATCTTCATATACGGTTCCCTCCATATCTTCAGAAAGAGAATAGAACAGAGCCTTATAAAGATTCAGCTTTGTATTGTAGTTTATAAGATCATTAGCCAGCGGTGATCTGTATTCGGCAACAAATTCGATACCACCATCGTTGGAGTTTTTATCAGCATTACCATCTATATATAGTTTGAAAGCTGCACCCAGGCGTGAGCTCAATTCACGTTTTTCATCTTTTATAAAAACACGGGCTACACCAAATGTTTCTGTGAGGGTATTAGGATTAAATGATTTGGTTTCGTCACTACTTTCATCCAGGAACTGGCTTTCCCACCTGACGCTGGTAAAAGGATCGACAACCAAGCCAAGTGTAAAACGGAACATTGATTCAAAGTCGATCAAGTCGGTTGTTTTATCCGGTTTTGCCCATTTTTTTGTACTATCTACTGCAACATATTGGCTGTGTGTTTGACCAAAGGCAAATTTGAGTGTGTTCTTATTGTTAATCTTTTGCGTGAGCTGTTTTTCTGCCAGTAAATTGGCATTGAAAGCCCAGGAAATGGCTCCTATTTCATCCCCAGCCCAGTTATCGCTATATGAATTCTGATTCAAATTCAAAGACACATCAGCAGATGTATTCCAACCTTCAGCATACAACACCGTCATAAATAGCACTAAAACTAAAATTAAAATCGTTCTTTTCATAATTCCTCTCCTCCTTTTTACTTATTTATCAAATGTACATCCATTTGCGGGAAAGGAATATTAATTCCATTTTTATCAAATTCCAATTTTGCCTGCTCGGTCAGATCAAAATAAACAGTCCAATAATCTTCGGTTTTTGTCCACACTCTCACCTTGAAATTCAATGAACTCTCAGCCATTTCAGCCAGTCGCACAAACGGTTCGGGGTCTTTCAAAATCAACTTATGTTTTTGAAATATTCCCATCAGAATATCTTTCACTTTTTTCAGATCAGATTCATAGCTTACACCTAAGACCAAATCAACTCTTCTGGTTTTTTCTGCAGTATAATTAGTGATCGTTCCATTCATGATTTGAGAATTCGGTACAATGATCTTCTTATTATCAATTGTTCTGTATTCAGTTGTAAAAATAGTGATTTTATAAATTGTGCCGGAAACACCACCGGCTTCCACATAATCTCCCACTTTAAATGGTTTAAACAGGATAATCAGAAAACCGGAAGCAAAATTGGAAAGTGATCCCTGCAGAGCCAGACCGATCGCCAGACCGGCAGCACCGATAACAGCCATTAAAGAAGTGGTTTGAATGCCAAGCTGAGAAAGAGCCGCCAGAATCACAAATACCCATAATGAACTAAATGCCAGAGATGAGATAAAAGATGAAATAGTTTTATCTACTTTCCTTTTATCCATTACTTTTACGATCAATTTACGAATACTTTTCGCAATTATGCGACCAATAACCAAAATAGCAATAGCTGCAATCAATTTTATACCGAAAGTAGATCCCCATTCGATAAGCTTATTCATCACATCTTCCATAAATACCTCCACTATTTATAACGAAAAATATATGCCGTTTTTATAATTATCAAAAAAGACGGATCCAGCAACTGCCAAATCCGTCTTTTCTTTAGTATATCATCTTATTTCGTTCTGAAGAATTCAATACGACGGTTTTTCTCCCTTCCTTCCTTTGTTTTGTTGGAGGTGATCGGGTGGTCCGGACCCAGACCGATAGCCCGTAACCTGAATCCTTCGATGCCCTGATTGATCAGGTAAACTCGTACAGATTCGGCTCTTCGGCGTGAAAGTTTCATATTCAATGATCTGGAACCTGAACTATCTGTGTGTCCATTGATCTCAAGGCACATTTCAGTATAATCTTTCAATGTGCGAACTACCTTATCGAGAACAAGTTGAGCTCCAGTTGTTAATTCTGCACTACCTACTTTAAAGTTCACCCCATCCAGAATAATGGGAGCTTTTTTCGTGAAGATAATTTCCGGTTTTTTATCGGGACAGCCATCTTCATCCTGGAAGCCATTGTAATTTTCCGGTTCAAGCGGACATTTATCTATTCCATCCAATACACCGTCACCATCTGTATCAGGGTTGGTCGGGTCTGTCTGGTGAACATTTATTTCATCATAATCATTTAAGCCGTCGTTATCGGTATCCACATTATTCGGATCGGTCTTATAATTATTGATCTCATCACCATCGCTCAGACTGTCTGCATCTGAATCCACCGTCAGCGGGTTTGTATTGTAAGTATAAATCTCTTCATAATCATTAACTTCATCCATATCGGTATCAGCAACATTGGGATCGGTTCCGGTACTGTCGGCACTGATAAATTCACCCGTATTGGTTTCTACAGAGTCAGGAAGGGCATCACCATCATTATCAAATTCAGGGCAACCATCCTCGTCTTCAAAATTGTCAAAATCTTCCGGTATGAGAGGACACTTATCGAGTTTGTCTTCAATGCCGTCACCATCGGTATCACGCCAACCACCAAAGCGGATTGTAATACCAATTCCTGCTGCCAGGTTACCAGTTTGTATATCAGGTCTAGCCAATTCTGCAGACATGCCGGACATGTCGCGCGTTTGATTAAATATTCTCTGGTAACGAACTCCGAAATCCATTCCCACTGTGCGGGAAATTTCCCATTCGATACCAGCACCGATATTGCCCATAAAATTATTTCCGGATGTGATCTCTTCGTCTGTATCGGTATTAATACATTCCCATTTCATTGCGCCTAACCCGCCAATTAGATATGGTATCCAATTTTGATCTTGAATAAGATTATACCGGCAATTTACAGATATTGGGTAGAAAGTGGTTTTATAGGGATAATCTGAATCTTCAGAAATATGACTCATTAATTCCAGCAGTTGGCTTTTATCACGAACAGTTACAAACCCATAGCCTGCATCAAGTTCTATACCTATTTTTCTGGTGATGTAGTAGCCGAAATTGAATTCTCCCAACATCCTGACGGTACTGTCATCTTCCTCGCCACCTATTAGTTTTGTGGCACTTCCGTGCAGTCCTGTGTATATCTGTCTTTGAAAGATCTGTGCTCGAGATTCCGAATTTAAACCCAAAATGAAAACCAAAATAACTACTAAAACAAAAACACAACGCTTACATCTATGCATTAAAATCCTCCTGATTATATTATCATACTATTTTTTTATTATTTCCAATCTCCCCAGGTACCGCCAAAAGCTCCCAGATCATTGGCAGAACCATCAATATCGTTATATTCAGCAGCCGGATTACCAGCATTTATACAGGTAGAACCCTCTTTCAAATGAAAGTTATTGAAAGTGGGATTTTCAAACATTGGCTCAGTGTTGAAAAATCCCATCTGAAAGAAAACGGAACCATTGTTATTGGTGAAAATCCCATCTTCTGCACCTTCCAGATTTGTATAACCGATAGTGATCTTTATATCTCCGAATTTATGAAAACATAGTTCCTGCGGTTTATTCTGCCACAAAATCGAGTTCAGGAGTTTAGGATTGGAAAAGCTGTTACAGAAGATGGCTCCACCCTGAAGGGCTTCATTTCCGTATATCGTGAGATTGGATAGTATAGGACGGGCATATTGAGTATATATAGCACCACCAAATCCATATTTATTTCCCTTTACTGTATTGAAGGCAATTATACAATTCCTGAGTTCCGGGTTGGAATTGTAAATATATATACCCCCGCCAAACTCGGTACAGGTGTTGTCGGTTATTGCAATCCTGGTCATTTGCGGATTGGAATTATTCAGATAGACTCCTCCACCGTAACCATAAATCGTTCCCAGCGATGTATTGGAAGAGATCGTTAGATCTTCCATTACTGGATTTGAATTATAAAGATAAATGCCGCCACCGAATTCATCAGCGGTATTGCCAGTGATAACAAGATCTTTCAAGGTGGGGCTGGAATTATAAATAAAGATACCGCCACCTCTCAAGGCATTACCGCTTCCGTTAATGATTGTGAAGCCGATAAGCAGGGTGTTTTCCTTTTCTTCATTTTCAAAAATTACACCGCTGTTCTTTTTACCACCATCCAAAATTGTATCATTAATATATTTGGCATTACCCGTAGTTAAAAACAACGATCCCACGGTGATATCTTTCCCATTAAAATTCAGATTTTCTTTGTAAGTACCGGGTTGAACAAGTACAATATCACCACTGCTGGAAGCATTAATGGCAGATTGTATAGAGGAATAATCTTCCGGCACTCTAAGTTCACCATGATGGCAAACTGCATGTACTTCGTTGGAATAATGTGATTTATTTCCTTTGGAATAACTAAACATCCTGTAATAGTAATTTACGTGAATCTCTGTACCTGTATCCAAATACGAAGTAACATTAGCAGGAACCTGGGTATAGATTTCGAACTCTTGATCACTTGTCCGCCGTTCAATTTTGAAGCCATCTTCTATACTGGTATTATCTGTCCAGGTTAATTTAACCTGTCGATCACCAATTACATGTGTTTTTAAATTGGCTGGTGCAGAAATACCAAGAGAACGGGTTACAGATTTTGAATAATCTGAATAATTTAATTCCGTATAAGCTCTTACCCTGTAAGTGTAATCAGCACCGAAAGCCAAATTCAAATCTTTGAATTCATTTATATTTGAAGAAGTTTTCCCAATTTCTTTAAAATCCGAACCACCTACACTGCGCTCTATAGAATACCCATTTTCAAAATAACAGTTATCAGACCAGGCGAGATCAATCTCTCCAGCTCCGATAATTTTGGCTGTAAGATTGGTCGGTTTGGCAAAGATAGTAGAAGCATATTCCACATTCGAATAATCGGATTCATTAAAAGATGTAAATGCTAATACCCTGTAATAATAAGTTTTACCAAAACTTAGATCTTTATCTTTGAAGGAAGTAGTGTTTTCGCTAAATACAGCAATTTCGGAGAACTCCTTACTATCCATTTTCCGTTCTAAACGAAATCCTACCTCGAAACTGCAATTATCTTCCCAGTAAAGGGAAACTGTCTGATCATCGATAACTTCCGAAGAGAGATAGGTGGGTTCTGGAAAGAAAGTCTTTACTTCAACTATATTTGAATAATCTGAATTATTAAGTTTAGTTACTGCAAAAACCCGATAAATATAATTGGTTCCGAAATGCAGGTTTTCATCAAGATAAGAGGTGGTTTCAGCATCAAGAGAGACAATGGAATGAAATTCGCCACCGTTTTCTTTACGTTCTAATTTAAAGCCTTCATTGAAGATACAGTTATCCAGCCAGGAAAGCTTTATTGACTGGTCATCCAAAACCAGTGCAGAGAGATAAGATGGCTTTGGAAAGATGGTCTTTGCCGAATGTTCATTGGAATAACCGGTAGTGGAAGTAATGGTATAAGCAGCAACACGATAAATATAGGTTATCCCGTATTTCAGGTTTTTATCAATAAAGGTGGTTGTGTTGGGTTCCAGGAGAGCAATTTCTATATAATCGCTGTCTTCATCCTTTCTTTCCAGCTTGAAACCTTCTTCAAAAACGCTATTATCTTCCCAGTATAATCGAAGGGATTGGTCGTCTATTGTCTCGGAATAGAGGTTTGCCGGACCCGGAAAATCTGTTTTTGTACTGATCTCGTTGGAATATGATGAAGAATTTTTTTTGGAAAGTGCTGTGATCCTGTAGATGTAGTAACTTCCCAAAACCATCGTTTCATCTACATAATTTTTAGTTATTCCTCCAAGTTCAGCGATCTGTTCAAATTCTCCTTCGTTTTCCTTGCGTTCCACAATGAATCCTGTCACAAAGGAACTTTTATCTTCCCAATAAAGTTTGCAGGAATGATCATTCAATACATCCACATACAGATTCTGTGGAGCAGGAAAGGAAGTGCTAACGAATATTTCACTGGAGTAGTCCGATTCATTTAACTGGGAAAATGCTTTTATTCTATAGTAATAAACATTGCCGTCAGTAAGTCCTTTGTCATCGTAATAAGTAGTGTTTTCGGTTAATTCTGCAATATTGGAAAATTCTTCTTTTTTAACTTTTCTTTCGATGATAAAGCCTTTTTCAAAATCACATCTATCTTCCCAAGAAAGCCTTACAGATTGATCATCGAGAGCACGTACTTTAATATTGGCAGGTATAGGAAAGATCGTCTCTACTACTATTTTTCCTGAATAATCCGATTTATTTAAAGCTGTAAAACCACAAATGCGGTATGTATATTTATTTCTATACAGTAAGCCTTTGTCTGTAAATTCAATTTTATCTTTTTCTGTTCTCTCGATTTCCTGGAATTCAGTTCCCTTTTCTTTCCTTTCTACAATGAATCCATCTTCGAAAGCACAGTTTTCCACCCAGGTGAGCTTTACAGACTGATCGTTAATTATTTCTACAGCAAGATCCAGGGGTTGAGGAAAGATCGTTTTAACAGAAACCTTTTCTGAGTAATCTGATTTTTCTAGATGATTATAACTGCAAATTCTGTATGTATATTTCACATCGAAGGTAAGCCCTTTATCAGTGAAAGAAGTGCTGTTTACATTTAATGAAGCAATTTCACTAAAGCTTTCACTACTGTCTTTTCGTTCAATGATAAAACCCTCTTCAATTTCACAGATGTCGTCCCAGGTAAGTGTTACAGATTGATCATCAAGAGCTGTAGCCTGAAAATTAGCAGGTGTTTCTAATGTGTTTATTTCCTCTGCTTCAGCAGACTGATCGTTTATATTCTTGTTTTCAGATTGAGCAAAACATGAAAAGGATAAGAAAAAAATGCCGATAAATAAAATAACTGTTTTTTTCAATTTCCAACCTCCAATATCCTTACAATTTTTAATTATTTATATTACTAAGAACAGATATTATTCTCTATTGATAACTTTTTTGATTATTAAAATCATATTGTCAACATATTCTTGAGTTGCCTTTTCATTGAAGCATAATGTGACCCCTGCCAATAGACCTTACCGCATTTGCGGCAGATAGTGAATTCAATGAACGTTTCGTAAATATAAGGCGGAATAATTTCCTTTATTTTCTCTTTGGAAATTTTCTCTATTTTTTTGTTACATTCGATACAACGGGTAAAAATAAAATCATCATTAAACTTCAGGAATTGTCTTAACTCTCCCAGTTGCTGCTGATGATCAACCTCACTAATCAGGAATCTGGAAAATTCTTCTTTTAATTTAGCGGTTTTTTTACTTCTGGTCAGGTATATCCTTCTCTCTTTTTTAGCCAGACGAACTTTATTGTGAATACTCACACTCTTATAGACGGCTGCATCATAGCCCAATATGCGCAACCACCTGGCTAATCTGTTCAAGTTCTCATCGAGCAGGAATTTTGGTTTTATTTCTTTCATTATCCGAATTTCCCAACGCGGAAGAATGTTTCCACTTCTGGGATAACAGATTTTTTTGCTTGCTGTAACGTTCCCGAGAAAAGCACTTTCCCCTCATCCAGGAAAATTATCCTGTCGGCAATTCTATGAATACTGGCCAGTTCGTGTGTTACAATCACGATTGTCATTTTGAGCAGGTTTTTTAGTTTCAGTATAAGCTCATCAAGCGAAGCACTTGTCAGTGGGTCGAGTCCGGCTGAAGGTTCATCGCAGATCAGTATATCAGGGTCCAGGGCAATTGCCCTGGCCAGTGCAGCGCGTTTTTTCATCCCTCCTGAAAGCTCTGAGGGGAGCAGATTTTCTACTTTAGCAAGATTGACTAATTTTAATTTTACACGGATCATCTTAGCAATTATCGTAGGAGTAAGTTTCGTATGCTGCACTAAAGGTATGGAAACATTGTCGAAAATAGTAAGCGAATTTAAGAGAGCCCCATTCTGAAAAAGCATACCGATTTTGCTAAGAATTGAATTAAATTCCAATTCGTCCATTCTGGTTACTTCTTTGTTAAGAATCTTTACCGAACCTGAGACAGGTTCAAATAAGCGAAGTATATTTTTGATAAGCGTTGTTTTACCGCAACCACTACCTCCTAAAATTACAGTTATTTCTTCTGGATAGATATCCAGAGATACGTTATCCAGTACGGTTTGTTCACCGTATTTTGCCACCAGGTCTTTTACCGAAATTATTGGTTCTATCATGTTTTAAAATAAAATATTAAACTATTTAAGGCGTCCAGTATAATAACCCAGAAAATGGAAGCGACCACTGCCTGGGTAGTTACTTTTCCCACACCCTCGGCACCGCCTTTTACATTAAAACCATAATAGCTGCCAATTATCACTATCACCCAGGCAAAGAAAAAGCTTTTACCCAGTCCGATCAGAGCATCTCTCATTGTAAGTATCTCAAAAACACGATTAAAGAAAACCACTGCGCTGAGATCGAGATATGTAACCGCAACTATCAATCCACCAAGAATTCCCACCAGGGTAGACATTGTAACAAGTAGCGGTATGCAGATGGTTATGGCAAGGAACTTGGGGACTACTATATATCTAATAGGATTTATTGCCATCATCCTCAGGGCATCGATCTCTTCCGTAACCTTCATGGTGGCTATTTCTGAAGCAATGGAAGATCCGCTCCGGCCAGCCAGAATTATGGCCGTTAATATAGGACCCATCTCCGTTACCATGGATATCGCCATTAGATCCGCCACGAAAATATTAGCACCAAACTGACGTAATTGAGCTGCCGACTGTAAAGCCAATATCAAACCCAATATGAAGGAAAGCAGAGCAATTATGCCTACTGCATCCACACCGATAATAAGACTTTGTTGGATAATCGAACCTTGGCGCTGCCCTTTTCTGTTAAACAAACCCACGAAAGACCAATAAAAAATATCCGCGATCAGGTAAATTGCATCCCTGGTTGAATCTCTCCATCTTAATAATCCCTCTCCTATCAATATAAAGAAATTGTCTTTTCTGCCGGGAACAGGTTTTTTCAAGGACAGTGAAGTAAAGGTAGAAACAGCACTTTCCACGATTTCGTTCATATTAGCAAGCTGCGGTTTGAATTTATGCAGATTCAATACAAGCTCATCCAGAAATGCCACGCCGGCACTGTCGATGGAACTTACTTCTGAAAGATCGATAGTGCTGATCTTCTTTCCTTTATACTGAGATAATTCATGCAGGAGATCGGGAACGGTAAATTTGGTTAATTTCCCATCCAGGAACAAGGTCTGGTTTTCGTATTTCATATTATCTCAGGAAGTAGGTTACTCTCAAGAAAAGGCTGTGCTTTTCTACAATATACTCATCACCTGTTTCCGGGATCTTATTCTCAAGCTTTAACTTATAATCCAGTGAAATATATTTAAACAGTTTCAGATTAATCACATTCTCCCATTCCATGGTATAATCATCATCTTTACTGAAGGGAAACAGGAAGTCGGCGTTTGTGCTATAGGTCAAGTTAAAGGGGAGCTGGAAATTTCCTACTACGGAAACTTCTGTACCTGTTGTACTTTCAGATTTTTGTTCAGTATAAATTCTATGCTCAATATCATTTATTGTTTCTGTGCTTGTAAGATCATAAAAATTATTATTGATATCCTGTCTGATACCGAAACCAACCCGTAGACTTAGGTTGGCTCTGGATAAATTCAATATCCTGTAGTTGATACCGATTCCCTCTTTCAGAATCAGCGGGAAAAAAGAAGATTTAATCTCTACTTTGTCGGTAAGGGTAGTATCTACGATAACATTATTATCCTTATCTATCTTAACGTAACTAAACTCATTTGTGCTGTAATATTTCTCCGGAAAGAAATGGGAATTCATATCTAAACGGCTGTAAAAGCCGACATTTTTTAGAAAATAATAGATCAATGTGTTTTTCAGGTAAAATTCATCTGCAGCCAGCCGGAAATCGGTATCGGTGGTTTTAGAGGTACCTACTTCTATCAAGTTCTTCATAGTGTAGTGAAGGGGATCTTTATCGTAGATCAGGTAGTTTTCCAATTGGGTATTAAAGGTGATCGTTGTTTCCGGATTATCTTTATCTACCTCATTGTTGCTGTTAATGTTCACATTGCCATGTATAGCACTGGAAAACTTGAGGTTCGCCAGTG
>JACNIV010000316.1 GCA_014382915.1 Candidatus Cloacimonadota bacterium
TTCAGTGGGATAGCAATGTTCACTTTCGGTTTTTCTGTGCCTTCCTGGATGATCTGGAAAACAAGCCGCTTTCCTTTGGCAGCCGACACAGGTTTGGGATTCATTGCTGCCAGAAGTTTTGCAGCTTCTTCAGCAGTTATCTTGCCTTCTGCCACCATATCAAGTATTTTGCGTTTATCTTCCATCCTATTCCTCCATTGCCGTGATAAGCTTCTCTGCCTCATCGGCTGTGATCTTACCTTCCTGCAGCATCTGTAATATCTTCAGGCGGCTGCGTTCGTCAACGGTATTTTTCTGCTTCTCTGTAAGATCTTCTCCAGCGAATTTTTCATGGATAGTATTTACAACGCTAGAGATCTTTTCATCTGCCATTTCGGTAAAATCATCGGCAGAAACATTGAATTTCAGATTTTTCAGTTCTTTGTTCACATTTCCCATAGCTTCAATTACATGTCTGTTTATCTCTTCCATATCAGGAATTTTGATATTCTTCAGTTTCTTCTTTGCTTTCTCCATTTTTTTAATGATCTTTCCCTTATCAAAATATTCTTCCGGAATATTTTCCATTGCTTTATTCATTGCATCGGAAACGAACGACATATCAAACTTGAACTTACTCTCCTTCATCTGGTGGTTCATCAGGCTGATACTTCCCATTCTATTTTTTGCAGAAATTTCAACCTTGCCTGATCCTTTCGTCATTTCTATGATTTGTTCATTTCCCTCTTTTCTGCGGTCGTAGTTTCCTTCTAAACCAACATTAAATCTGCCCATTTGGTTTTTTGCTTCGATCTTGTATGGAATTTCATCCGGTATGATAAGATGAATTTTCCCGTTTTGATTTTCGAACTTGAACTGCCCTTTATCTATGGGAGTGAATTCGTAATAGATCGTTCCATTTTGATTTGTGATAGCTGCTTTGTTCAGCTTTGCTTCCAGAATGCGAATTGTTCCGTTTTCATGTTTTAACTCCAGACTACCTTTGCAACCTGTCATTTTAATTGCTCCGTTCTCGGATATTAATTTTAAAATTCCATCACATTTCTTCATCTCTATCAAGCCATTCTCTGTTTCAAGGTTTGCATTACTGTTACAATCTGCCAGTTTGATCGAACCATTTTCGGTTTTACAGAGCAGGTTACCATTCACATGATCTATATTAATCCCACCATTTTCAGTAGTTACCGTCTGGATTCCATGCAGATTTTCGATGGAGATGCCGCCATTTTCGGTTTTGCCGATTATTTCCGTAACATGAGGAACCCTCAATTCAAGTTGGGAATTCATATGCCTTACATTCTCCGGTTCATTCAACTTGATGTTTAAAGTGTTTTTCTTCTTATCGTATTTTGCATCAATGATATCTTCGATCTTAATTTCTTCATCATCTACTTTTTCGAAATCGAGTTTTATAAAGAATTCTGAAGTTTCCTTTTCCCAGCCTATAACTTTTAATCCAAAATTCTCCGATTCAAACTCGACTACAAGCTCCCTCTTGGTTTCAAACTCATACATCTTTTCCAGTTTTATCATCATTAACTCCTTTCTTTAAGTTTTGAAATTGCATCATCCACAGAAATATTTCCTTCTTCGATCTCTTTTAGAATGTCATCAGAATTAAATTTAGGGATCTGTTTTCTTTCGGGACATAGAATTGTAGTAACTTCCGATAACTTGTTCTTTACAGTTGGATATGAAATTTTAAGTGCTTTTTCCACCTCTTTAATATTGCCCTGGCAACAGATGAATACTTTTACGAACTCCTGCTGGTTGGGGTTTAACACAGCAAAATCGTCCCCACCGAATTTACCTTTAATACTGGTATTGCATTGGGGACAGTGGTATTCAACTATATCCAGATTTGAATTGCATACCGGACAGTTTTTCAACCTTTTATTCATAATCACCTCCTGATTCGGAGCAGAAATTAATTTGAACATTAATTATGTCAAGTCTAAAATTAATTATTTTAATTATTGAGTTTATATAGTTAATTTATTGCAGACATTTCAGGAATTGTATTAATATTCTTATTCAGATATTAAAAAAGGCGCAGCTACAAGCTCCGCCTATTAAAAAATTTTTATTGGTTATTTGATAATATTATTTATCAGCTTTTATAGTTCCCAATCCTTCAAGGCATCGATAAGATCATTAAAATACTTCACATAATCGGGTGCTACATCTACCTGCAGGATAGGCTGGTTTTTATCTGGAGTTGTATAGTTGCACCATCCCTCGAATGATTCCAGGAAATATCCCAGGTAGATCAGTTCATCTTTTTGAACCTGAATAAAAACTCTTTCCGTACCATCTTCGAGTTGTTGTTTTTCTTTAATCTCGAAATTCACTTGCCACCTTATTTTAGTACATGCTCCAGAACTTCCTTAACATTATCCACCAGAATAATGTTCAGTCCTTTTTTGATCTCTTCCTGAATTTCGGTTAAATTAGGTTCATTTTTACGTGGAATGATAATATTCTTGATCTTAGCTCTTTTAGCGGCAATAAGCTTTTCTGCCAAACCACCAATGGGAAGGACATTACCGGAAAGTGTT